>CAYVIL010000006.1:728-25922 GCA_964451675.1 uncultured Candidatus Saccharibacteria bacterium | reverse complement strand
TTTAGCAACTGGCTCGTCAGAAAGCAAATATTGATAAATCTCTTGAGTTGTCAAGGGATAATCGAACATATCACTGTAAACGAGAGTTTTTAGAACAGCCCTTTGGATATTCGTAAGCATAATAAGAACAAAAATATAGTAGCATAAGATTAATTTTTACAGTTCTTGCACTTTTATTAAGTACAATTTAATCAACAGGCATCAACCAATGTGTTATTATTCAAGATATGAAAACATTACACCTATATACAGATGGCGGGGCTAGAAACAATCCGGGACCTGCGGGGACAGGTATAGTTATAAAAACAGAAAACGGAGAAATACTTTGTAAAAAGGGGTTCTACATTGGAAAAAAAACAAACAACGAAGCAGAATATATCGCAGTAATACAAGGTATACAAGAAATAAAAAAGTTTGATCCAGAAAAAGTAAGTTGCCATGTGGATAGTCAATTAGTCGCAAATCAGCTCAACGGTATTTACAAAATAAAACAAACTAACTTACAAGAACTTGCTATAAAAGTCTTTACTGAAGCGAGAAAATTAAAAAGGGTGGAATTTAAATATCTACCCAGAAACAAGAATAAGGAAGCTGATAAAGAAGTAAACAAAGCTATTGACGAGGCTTTAGGAAACTAATAGACGCACATAATTGCTACCACGCTGTTACAGTACCTACTCTATCTTAAGATATAAATAAAAGGAAAGACAGACAACAGAAAGCAACACTCCCACTAAAGCTAAAACTACACTATTTAACACAACGCGTGGTTTGCGTTCCTCAACAAGCGGAGACTCTGCCAAAGGATCAACATGGATAGATATATCACCTTTCTGATTTAGCTCTTGGGAACGGCTTTTAGTAGCTGCTACTAAAGAGTTAAGAACTTTCGCAGAAGCGGTGGCTTCGTCCCAATCAACTGTAAGCGCAACTAAATTTGGCGCTGTTTTTTTAACATTTATTCTGGAAATAGCTGTTTTCACTTGTTCAGTACTAGCAGGCATACCAGCGAAAACCAACGCCTCCAATGCTATATCATCACTTTCTAAAAAACCAACTACAGTATTAGCATACTCTTGAGCTGTCTGTTGCGCATAATAACCCTCGTAAGTAAAATAATCAGGGTTATCTTCAGCTGCCTCGCGGCGAACAGCCAGCGTAGTAGATGCTCTATACACAGGGGGGGTTATTAAACTAAAAATAACCCCAATAGTAGCAAAAATAGCGGCTACTATAAGCACTAAGCGTATATAGCTAAATATAAACTCTAAATAATATTTAAGTGTCATTGTTATTATTATGGTGTGATTTAATCCCAGTGTCAATTACCCGTCTGGAACCATTGCACTTCTAACAGGATCCCCGTATAATAATAACGCAATTATGACTGCCCAAAACTTCAACTGCCTTATTGCTGGGGGGTCCAGTTTTATAGGTGCTAACTTAGCAGAAGCCCTCCTTTTCCAAAACTGCGCTGTAGTTGCTATTGATGATCTAACAAGTAGTAGCGAAAAAAACATTAATAAAATTAAAGATAATCCGAAATACACCTTCATTAAAGGCAATATTAATAAAGAATTCCCTTCAGAAATATATAATAATGATTTTGACGCTGTGTTTCATCTCGCCGGCGTTGAAGACCACTCTTTAGATACAAATATTAATCTAGATACGCTAAGAACAAACGCAATAGGTACTGCAAACCTGCTCGAATTAGCAAAAAGAAACAGAGCAATGTTTTTATTTACGTCCTCGATTGAAGTGTACCTAGGGGTACTGTCTTCCTTAAATATAGAAAACTATTTCGGAAAAACAGAAAAAGAGCAAAAGAAATATTCTTTAGCAGAAGCAAAACGTTTTGGCGAAGCACTGATCTGGGAATACAGAAAAAAATACAATATAAATGCACGCATTGTTAGAATAAGCGAAGTATATGGGCCCGGTATGGACTTAAAATCTAGTGGCTCCCTGGGCAGATTTTTAGAAGCTGTCTCTAAAAAGAACGCACTGTGTATCTATGGTGATGGGCTCAAGAAAGAATACTATACCCACATCCGCGACGTCGTCTTCGGTTTGTACCAAGCTATGTTTGCTAAAGATACAGTAGGAAAAATATACCCGGTATGCAAGCTGAAACCAGTCACAGAGCTTGAAATAGCATACCTCATACAGAGCTTAATAGAACCTAAACCGGGAATCGTCTTCAAGCCACCTTTGAAAGAGGTTGAAGTTCCAGAATTAAAAATAATTGATGGCCAATTACAAAAGGATCTCGGCTGGGAACCCAAAGTAAATTTAAAAGACGGTGTTAGAGAAACACTAAAAAGTTTGCAAATCAGCTTAAAAAATAAACAGATAGAAGATACAAACACAAAACACACAAAAAAAATAATAGAAAAAAAATCACAATTAAAGCTAACCGAAAAGGCGGCAGAACTGGCGAAAAAAGCTCGCGAAAAAGTCAAGACAAAAACAACCAAGCAACAAACTAAAACAAAAAAACCGCTTAAAGAAATTAAAAGCTGGGAGTTAGCTCCGAAACTGTTAGCTCTAGGAAGTACGTTAATAATTGCTGCTATAGTTTTTCTCCCTTTTATAGAAACGTCTTTTTGGAGCTACCAGGGCTGGCAAAAACTGAACCAAACCAAGCTCAGTATACAAACGCTTGAAACAGAAGAAGCAGTAAAACAAAGCCAAAAAGCAGAAAGTTATCTCCAAAAAGCCCAGAGAAGTTTCTCGCGCACCTACTGGATATACGCGTTACTGAACGCCACTGACCAAGCTGTGCAGATCGATGCCTTGATTCATTCCGCAAAAATAACAGCTGATGCACTCAATAACACAGCCAACAGCTTAAAGGAGTTAACGAAACTAAAAGGCCTACTAACAAATGAGGTCGAAGAACCACCACAAATAGATTTCAGAAAAATATCATTAAATCTAAGCCAAGCGAACAGGAAAATAAAATTAGCTCAGGCGGAGATAAACGAAATTGAAAAGCATAAACTGCCACATATACTTAAAGATAAAGTAGAATCGGGGAGCAAAGACATCACTAAGTTAGCTGAAAAGCTTGATTATCTAGAAAGTGTAGGACATATAATACCAGCTGTTCTGGGATTTAATGAGCCGCAAACCTGTTTGATACTGCTACAAAACTCAAACGAACTAAGACCAACAGGAGGATTTATAGGCAGCTACGGAGAAGTAACAATTAACAAAGGTACCATCAAAGATATAAAAATCGACGATATCTATAACCCAGACGGCGAACTTGATAAGCAAGAAATTGTAATTATCCCTCCGCAACCACTGCAAGAACATTTACAAGTAAATAATTGGCGCATGCGCGATTCCAACTGGGCAGTAAGCTTTCCTTTAAGTGCTAGAGCTGCACAAGAATTCTATTTCAAAGCTACAGACATAGAAACTCAATGCGTTCTTGGAATCGACCTCTTTTTCGTTGAGGATCTACTAAAAATAACGGGACCACTGGAGGTAGAAGAGTTCGAAGAAACAATCAATGCGGAAAATCTATTCGAAAAAGCAGAATTCATAGTAGAAGCGGAATACCAAACAGGCTCCGATAGAAAACGAACATTTCTTTCTGCTTTGGGACAGGAATTAACAAAACATATATTTAACATCGAACAGAGCAAAACTACAGAAATAATAAACGCAATTGAAAAAAACATAAAACAAAAACATTTACTCCTATACCACAGCCAACCGGAAATTAGAAACACTTTAGCGCAAAAAAACTGGGACGGGCACGTAATCGATACAGAAGGTGACTATCTATATGTAGTAGATGCTAACCTGGGAGCCACTAAATCAAATTATTTTGTTGAAAGAACCCAAAAACTAGAAATACTAAATATCGACCGCCAAGGAACTATAGAAAACACATTAATCCTAACATATAAACACACCGGGGAAGAAAATGTGTGGCCCGGAGGCCCGTATAAAAATTATCTACGGATACTTGTACCTGACGGGAGTTGGCTAAAAAGTGCTACTAAATCAGAAACCATCCAAGATGCACTGAAAGAAAATATAAAAGAAGATGTGATTGCTGGAGGAGAATCAGGAAAAACAACTTTTGAAACAGTATTTACCCTAAATGCAGGGCAAACTCTAACGTACACGTTCACATACAGAGTACCTCAATACATATATAAACCTCTATCAGCCACGAGCTACAATATATACATACAAAAGCAACCTGGTACAGGGGGCGATCAATTTAGTCTGGAATTTGTAATTCCCTTTGGAAAAGAAGTTACAACTCTACCCCAATCCTTTAACCAAACAGGTAGAATATTAAAACTAGAAACGCCACTTAAAACAGATCTCAATATACAAATACCACTTAACTAAAAAGGGCATCACCAGCAAAGTAGCACAGAAAAACATTGACAATATAAGGTAAAGTTGTATATAATATGTGAAGATGTCAAAGCTCCTGGATAATTTTTTGCAAAACCAATATTGTAATAACTGCGGTGAAAAATTGACAAATGCAAAAGTAGAAATACTGGCACAAAGCGAGAACCACATTCTGGCGCAAATAGATTGTCCGCACTGTGGTGCAGAACACATTGCTACAATAACATCACAATCAAGTGAAAATAAAGAAAACATGAACAAGCAAGAAAATCGAAATCTATTAGATGGAAATCCAATTACCACTGATGAGGTTTTAGACGCACATAAATTCTTGCAAAACTTTGATGGCAATTACAGCAACCTATTCGGTGTTGAA
Source organism: uncultured Candidatus Saccharibacteria bacterium (assembly GCA_964451675.1). GTDB lineage: Bacteria > Patescibacteriota > WWE3 > JAUXAW01 > CAYREW01 > CAYREW01. The sequence goes on along the minus strand of CAYVIL010000006.1, from coordinate 21,157 downwards.
AATAAACAGGAAAAGAAAGGGAAGCAACCAAAAAGCAAAAAGAGCAGCCGCTTTCTCTTTAGAACTTAACAGTACTTTCAGATCCCCCTAATTTGTAAAATGATTATCAACGCAAAGAAAAGAAAAGTAACAGGTAAAAAAGTAAAACAGCTCCGCAGTAAAGGCTTAGTACCCGCTGTTGTATATGGTAACAATATACCTTCAACACCTATTAAAATAGATAAAAGAGATTTTGTTGATATATATAGAAAGGCAGGGGAATCTACTCTAGTAGATTTAGTAATCAACAATAAAAATATTGGCAAGGTATTATTTGGAGATATACAACTCGACCCTGTAACCGATGAAATCTTGCACGTAGATCTAAAGCAAATTGACCTAAAGGAAAAGATAACAGCTACGGTACAAATAGAAACCGTTGGTGAATCACCTGCAGAAAAAAAAGGAGAAGGTTTTGTATTAACTCTAAGTGACGAAGTAGAAATTCATTGTTTACCCACCGATTTGCCAAGTAAAATTGAAGTAGATATTTCTGGATTAAAAGAAGTAGGAAAAGGCATAACATTTGCTGAATTAGAGATTGATCGGGATAAGCTAGAAATCGTTGACCAAGAGGAAGATGCCTTAGTAGTAAAGGTAGCACCTGCAGAAATGGAAGAAATGGAAGAAATTGAGGAAGAAATATCCCCGGAAGAAGTTATCGCTACCGCTGAAAAAGGACTAGAAGAGGACTTAGAACGGTTAGAAGAATCTGTTGAAGAACCTTCAGAAGAAGTTATTAAAGAAGAACCACAAACTGAATAAAACTCAAACAACTAGTGGATGATTCCTTTTAAATACGGGCAATTCTAAAGGATCAGAGCCCCCCTCTCTCTTATACTGATAATAGCCGCAAGAAGCTATACCTGCCGCATTATCTGTACATAAGCTAATTGAGGGATAAAAAACTTGTTTATTACATTTAGCTCCTTGCCTATCAAGGGCACTCCTTAATTGACTGTTAGCAGCCACACCTCCAACTAGTACAATAGTCTCCCGGCGCAACTTAGACGCAGCCTTAATTGTTTTTTTAACCAGCACATCAACAACTGCTTGCTGGAACGAAGCTGCTATATCAGAGCGTTGTTCCGCAATCTCAACAGCCTCCATATTCCGAACTAAATTCAAAACAGATGTTTTTAGCCCCGCAAAAGAGAATTCGTAATTCTGCTGGTCGATCATTGGTCGAGGAAAACTAAAAACAGTGGGATCACCCTGTCTTGAAAGTTTGTCTATTTTGGGGCCGCCAGGATAAGAAAGACCCAGAAGTCTAGCCACTTTATCAAAAGTTTCACCAGCAGCGTCATCTCTTGTAGAACCTATTACCGTATAGCTACCACAATCTTCTGCATCTACTAATAAAGTATGCCCACCAGAAACAGCTAGTACCAAAAAAGGAAAATCCAAACTAGGATACTCAAGTAATGCTGCATAAATATGACCTTCCATATGGTTAACACCAACCAGATCAACATCCAAAACATAAGAAAGCATCTTTGCTGTAAAAACAGAAACTACTTCACCCATCATCCCAGGAACACTGCCACAACCAGTAGCTAAAAAATCTATGTGATCTAAATGCAAACCAGCTTGCTCCAAAGATAATTGTATAGAAGGAATTATACGTTTAAGATGCTCACGAGATGCTATTTCCGGAACTATACCTCCATACTGGCTGTGAATATCCACTTGCGATGAGATAATATTACTTAAAAGAGTACGGCCGTTTTCAACGACAGAAGCACAAGTTTCGTCTGCACTTGTATCTAAACCAAGAATAAACATAACAACAGTTTAGCACGGGAAAAGCACCGCGAAGAGTACAAAAAAAACAGTAAAAGAAACGAAGATCACCAGCTAATAACTTAAATAAAGAAACTTAAAAAGACAACTACTATACGTAGTGTAGCAATACAACACTAAAGAAGGAAAATACATACTAAATAAGGGACAATAAGCTAGAAATTTACCGAAGGAGGTTTTCTTCCTGCATCTGTGTTATTAATTCCTCTTTAACAGAACCCAAAACCTTAGCAGAGTCCTGCCCTTCAACAGTAACTTTAGTAATAGCGTAATCTATAGTACCCACCACAGAATCAATACCAGAACGACTCTGAATAGGATAGTAACTTGCCGTCTTTGCCCCTTTTAACAAAGGACCCAAAACAGGATCACTTACTAAATCAGAACCTAGATCCCGACGAGAAGGAGGCTCACCAAAAACTCTTGCCATTGAACCCTGGTTAAAAAATTCATACATATACTCTTGGGAAGCTAGTTGAGTTAATAAATCCCATGCTACAGAGGTATAAGCGGAATCATTGGATACAACTTCTACCCAGAAACTCGCCCAATTAGCCTCATTGCCAGGAATTTGAGGGACTGATGCTACTGCAAAATTTAAATCAGGATTTATATTGGCTATCTCAAAATAACGCCAAGAAGGTGCAAAAATCATACTAACTTGCTCTTGAGAAAATGCATAAACAGAATTTGCAAAATCTTTATTCCATACATGATCCTTGTTTACAAAGTAACTATAAAAAGTTAAAGCATCTTGAGCCGGTGTCGTATCTAACTCTGTAGGAAACACAATTCCACTTTGCAACCACATTAACCCCAAAATATCACTCGCATGATCAACATTAGAAGATAAACCCAGAGCAGCACCCCCTCGAATCAAACGGTTGGGGTCGTCTTGGTCATAAACAGTTAATTTAACAGCATTCTGCCTAAAAGCTTCCCAACTTGCCGGGGGTTCGGCAATACCAGCTTCAGCAAAATGATCCACATTATAATACAGTAGCAAACCATCATAAGACAGCGGCATACCCCACAATTGACCATCCATATTTGCTGCCTCCAAGGCTACGGGATAGAAAGTTCCTCCGAATTCTTCCTCAGTCATTAGATTGGGAGGAATAGGGGCTAGTTCATCCTTAAACTGTGGAAGCCACGAAATATGAATTCTAGCAATATCAGGACCCGTACCTTCCTGCAACCGGCTTAAAAGCGTTTCCCTGTAAAGGGAAAGTTCGCTAAACGTTCTCTCAGTATAATCAATAGCAACATTAGGATACACCTGCTGGTACTTAGCAAGTACAGGCTCCATTACCTCAGACGGTTCCCATAAACCCCAATAAGTTAATTCAACACTAAGATTTTCTCTGGAACTAGGTAAAAACGGTATATTTACTTCGCCCACCAAAGGCAAGGTACAACCACTTAAAAAGACTGAGGAGAAGAGTAGTAAAGTAAGTACTAATAATTTAGAGTTAGGCAGGTGCTGTTTCATAAGTAGATATAAACAGTCTAGACAAAGACATACCAATTGTCAACCAAATTAACAACATTGTCTGAGGCAAAGTCCAAAAGTAATGATCTAGCAAACCTAAAAATAAAATATGAAACATACTAACAAAGATAATCAAATCCTCAGCGTTTTTTGTTTTCAAATAAGAATATAATGGTGTGTAAAGAGAAAAAAGGAAAATTGCGAGAAAAGACAAACCTGTAAATAAACCCAGTTCTGCGAAAATTAGCAAGTATATATTATGAACAGGTTGGACAAAAGCACAGGGTCCAGAAATACGCCCATAGCGGGGTAAAACACGGGTGCTATTATTAATACCAACACCCAAAAGGACATTGTCTTTAAACATTTGTAAAGCATACTTACTTAATTCAACACGACGAATAACGGATAAAGATTGTTGTATTCTATAAAGTAAATTACCCGCAACATAACTGTTGAGGAAAGGTATTTTTATCTTTAAAGAGCCAAAAGAAGGCACCATAATAAGAAGTGCAGTACTTAAAAAAGTTGCTAACCAAGCTGCTTGTGAAAAAGTTAAAAAAAGGCCACCCGCAATAAAAAGAAGAAGTACTAAAAAATAAAGTTTTCTTTCCTTCCAAAAACAATAAAATGTCCATAAAAAAATTAAAGAAAGAAACCCAGCTAAAGCGTTAGGATGAGGAAATGTACCGTAAGGAATAACTTTTAAAACGCCAAAAAAATTTACTTTAGCAACACGTAGCGTTGCAGAACTAAAAGAGGGCTCACCCAAAAACCAATATCCAGCTAAGGAACCCTGCTTGAACCACTGAGCTATAACAATCAAAATTTCAAAAACAGTACTAAATAACATTGGTTTTAAAATAAAGTACAAACTATTATTAGGTAATACATCTATAGCTATGTAAATACCAAATAGAATATACAACAATAAACGAGCTGCGTAAGTAAAAGAAGAAAGAGGTAATTTAAGAAACAGAAGATTACTAAAAATTAGGATGACAAAAAAACACCAAATATAAAACAATAAATTCTTTAGATTACCTGTCCTTTTTAGGTAACCCTTGATTATCCAAACAAGTAACAAAATAAATATTAGAACATCAACAAGCCAAACCTTAGGTATTAAATAATCCACTAAAATACCATTCACGTAGGCATTGGATGTACTGAAGTGTTTGATATAACAAAAAGGTAATAAAAACAACAGTGTTTTTAACAGTAGGTTTTCCACAAATTAAATTGTACTACAAATAATTTAGTAGTTTTATTCCGTAGTATTTGTAGTAGGTAGTCTGTACAAGTGGATACTTTTAAGTTTTGCTGCTATTGCAGTGTTTTCTTTTCCTCTGCTTGTGGACTTCCTGTTTTAGTTACTGTACTGCTTTTTTTAATTTAAGTAGTTGATTTGGAGGGAAATAACTTTGGGGATTAATTGTGGATAACTCTTTTGTTACTCTTAATTTCTTGTGTATAAAAACTTTAAGTGTTAGAATACGCCACAATGTTACAGACAGAGTTTTCATCTGCAGTTAATCAAATTTGTGCTGAACGCGGTATTTCAAATAAAATTGTTTTTGATACTATAAAAACAGCTTTGTTGGCGGCTTATCGGAAAGATTATGGTGATAGCGATATCGAGGAGTTAGATATAGAGTTGGATGAGCAGTCAGGTGAAGCTCGAATTTACCGCAATGGTAAGGATGTTACTCCCCCTGGATTTGGACGTATTGCTGCTCAGACAGCTAAACAAGTTATTGTTCAGCAGATAAGAGAAGCGGAGCGTGATTCTATTATAGATGAATATAAGGACAAATTAGGAAATATTACTAGTGGTCATGTGTTTAGGATAGAGAAAGGTCAGGTAATTATTGATCTTGGTAGGGCTCAGGTTTATTTGCCTCCTGAAGAACAGATTCCAGGTGAGTTTTACAGTCAGAACCAACGGTTAAAAGTCCTAATTAAAGAAATTAGGGAATATGACTCAGGTTCTCGAATTATTGTTTCACGTACAGATCCGCTGTTTGTAAGAGAGTTGTTTGCTTTGGAGGTGCCAGAAATCCGGTCAGGTGCCGTAAGTATTAAAGCTATATCTCGGGAACCTGGTGAAAGAACAAAGGTTGCTGTTTCTTCTGACGAGCGTAATGTAGATCCTGTAGGTTCTTGTGTTGGAAGGAAAGGTGTTCGAGTTCAAGCTGTTATTAAAGAACTTAATAATGAGAAAATAGATATAGTTTCCTATTCTTCTGATGTGGGCGAATATGTTGCTAATGCTTTGTCCCCGGCTAGTGTTGTTGATTTGCAGGTGCATAAAAACAAAAATAAGGTGAAAGTAGTTGTTCCTGAGGATGAACTTTCATTGGCTATAGGTAAAGAGGGCCAAAATGTACGTTTAGCAGCAAAATTGACCGGGTGGAAGATTGATCTTGTTTCTGATTCCGGTAAAGCTGTTAGTGGTGATGGGGATTTAGCATCTTTGGATCTTTCTACACGGGTAGAAAATGCTTTAAAACAAGAAGGTGTAGATACTATTGATGCTTTACTTAGTTTTGATGAGGAAGCTCTGTACGATATTCAAGGAGTTGGTGCCAAATCTGTTGCTGAGATTCAGGATGCTTTGGGAAATTTAAGTCAGGTATCCAAGGATAATCAAGAAGATGAAGATATAGATGAGTAGAATTTTGTATTTGATACTCTTTATGGAATAGATAGTCAGCTTTTAGTATTAGGTACGTAGTTTTTTGGATTTCGCTGAAATTTAGCAATATGGCTTCTGATTTTAGGTTTAACTATTATTATGGCTACAAAAAATGGAAACAACCAGAATACTTTATTGGAACGGCCACCTGTAGTTGTGGTGTTAGGGCATATAGACCACGGTAAAACTACACTTCTTTCTGCGGTTAAAGATGAGGATCTAAATTGCGCTGAACATGGTGGTATAACGCAACATACTAGTGCTTACCAAATTTGTGTTGCGAGTAGCAAAGGAGCCGAGAAGAAAATTACGTTTATTGATACTCCAGGGCATGCTGCTTTTCCGCAAATGCGCTCCCGGGGAGCACAGGTGGCTGATATAGCTGTTTTGGTAATTGCTGCTGGTGATGGTGTGCAGCAACAAACAAAAGAGGCTTTGAGCCATATACAAGCAAGCGAAATCCCCTTTTTAATTGCTATTAATAAAATTGATTTGGAGACAGCTGATCCTGCTAAGGTTAAGGAAGGTTTACTGGAACAGGGTGTTGCTGTGGAGGGCTATGGTGGACAAATTGTTGCTTGTGATATTTCGGCTAAAGAAACAACAGGTATTAGCAATTTGTTAGAAATGATTTTGCTAACAGCTGAGTTAGAAGAATTAACTTACGATCCAGAAGTAGATCCTTGGGCAGTAATTATTGAGTCTGTTTTGGACCCTTTTTGTGGACCTTTGGCTACTGTTGTTGTTAAAGATGGTATATTTAGAGTAGGCCAAGAGGTACAGGTTAGCGATATCAAAGGTAAGATAAAAGCAATGCGTGATAGTTTTGGAAATAGTATGGAGAAAGCAGAAGCATCCGTACCTTTTGAGTTGTTGGGTTTGAAGGAAGTACCGCCAGTTGGTGGTGTTTTATATTTGCAATCCTCGCAACCCCCGTCTCAGGTAAAACTGCCTCAAAAAGTAAAATTAGCTGATTTCAAGAAAGTTGTTGATAAAGACGAGGAAGCAGCTCTCCGCTTGATAGTGAAAGCAGATACACAAGGTACATTAGAAGCTGTTCAAGCTAGTTTGGCTAGTTTAGGTGTTGAAGGTGCGGAGGTTGAGATTGTCCACCAAGACGTAGGTTCTGTAACAGATTCCGATGTAATGCTTGCGTCTGGTTTAGGTGCCATTATTATTGGGTTTAATACCGGAATGTCTTCAAAGACAAAAAAATTTGCTGAAAAAGAAGGTGTTGAGATAAGACGCTATAATATAATTTACCATCTGTTAGAGGATATTGAGAAGGCGCTTCAAGGGCAATTACGGGAGAAGGAAGAGGCAGAATATAAAGGGAAAGGAGAAGTAGTTGCAGTTTTCCCCTTGCCTAGCATGGATATAGTAGCTGGTACTCATGTGCAGATTGGGGAATTTAAGGAGAAGGATAATGTTGCTGTTGTAAGAGATGGTGAGCGTGTTCACGAGGGTTATATTAAGAAGATTGAACATGAAAGGAAGCGTTTAAAGAAAGCTGAAGCCGGGTCCAAGTACGGCTTAAATATTAGACCGGCGTTTGATTTTAAAGTTGGAGACCAGATTATTACTACAACTTCTACAGGAAAACAAGCTTAAAAAATCCCCCCCGAACTTGACTATAAGACTTATTTTTGGTAAATTTATCCCTTGCTATGAAAGTTCAATACAATCCCGACCAGGTTAATAAATTGTTGAACAGTGCGGACAATATTGCTTTAATTACAGTTTCCAACCCGACTGTAGATCAGGCAGCTGCGTTACTGGGGTTTTCCGAAGTTTTGAAGCGTGAAGGAAAAAAAACACTTAGTGCTTTTTCTGGGAAAAACCCGCAAGAAATAACCAATTTGAAAGCCGCGTCTGAGGTTGAACATAATCTAGGTGTTAATGATTTATTAATTAGTTTTGATTTGAAAAACTCCCCTATTGATAAAGTCTCTTATTATTTGGAAGATCACACTTTTAATTTGTTAATAAGACCAGAAAAAAGTGATTTTTCTATTGAAAACGTTCGTTATTCTTATCGAGGTCCTAAGTTCGATTTATTGGTGGTTTTAGATGCGGCTACTTTAGAGGATTTGGGGGAATTGTACCGGGAAAACCAGGACCTTTTTGAAGCTACTCCAATATTAAATATTTCTACGAGGGAAGCTACTGAGGAGTTTGGTGCTGTTAATATAGTAGATAGTTCTGTATTAGGGATTAGCGAACTTTTTTATCATGCGTTAGCTCATTGGGATTTAAAGCCCAATCCGGAGGCAGCGAAAGCTTTTTTGACTGGTATTTCAAGTATTAGTTAGGTTAGCCGTTTAGGTTTTTTGCTTTTTTCCGTTACCTGGTCAATGTACTCGCGGTGTTAATTTCTTAATTTATTAGTTACTTGCGCGTTGCATGACGCATTGTGTGTTATCTGTTGCCTGTATTTGTCTGCTGCTATTGTTTTAATATTTTAGTGTACTTTTGTGTGCTGGGGTTGGCTTAATTACACTCTCTCTACGTATTCCCCGTTTTCAGTGTTTACCTTGACAACATCTCCTGATTTTATAAACATTGGCAGTTGTATTGTAGCCCCGCTTTCCAGCTTTGCCGGTTTTGTGACAGAGCCTGCAGAATCCCCCTTTTCACTGGGTCCTGTTTGGACAACTTCCAAATTAACCATTAGCGGGATTTGAATATTCAAAACCTCATTACTCCCCGGTATTGTAATAACATCCACATTTATGCCTTCTTTTAGAAATTTAATCTCATTTGCTTCTAAGACACTGCTATCTACTTTAAACCTCTCTTTTGTTTCCGGATCTGCTAAAACAATTTCACTTTTTCTTTCATTGTGGTAAATGTATTCTTTTTTAATTTTAGCTACCTCAACTTCCGTAACATTATTGTTGCTTGTAAACCGCAGTTCCTTTGTATTTCCAGATTTTAAGTTTTTTGCCTTTACTTTAATAATTGCTTGTCCTCTTCCCACCTTTTTGTGGTTGTATTTTTCTACTTTATAAAAATTGTTGTTTTGGATAAAAAAAGTACCTGCTCGTAAATTGTTTGCTGGAATTTGCATAAGTGGCAGTCATTATAGCATTCTTTATTTCGTGTTAGAATTAAATTGATTGGGGGTGATATCTATGGCTTTCTCTATTAATAGAGTTACACTACTTGGCCGTTGTGCTAACGATCCTGAAATGCGTTATACGCCTAGTGGGCAGGCTGTTTTAAATCTACGTATTGCTACGTCTTATTCTTATCAAAAGGATGGCGAGTGGCAGGAGGTTCCACAGTTTACCAACTGTGTTTTCTGGAACAAACCGGCGGAAATTGTAGCTCAGCATATATCTAAGGGAGATTATTTATATGTAGATGGGCGGGTGCAAACTAGGAGCTGGGAGGATCAGGACGGAAATACAAGGTATAGGACAGAAGTGGTTGTTAGCGATTTTGTTATACCTCGAAATAAAGGCGAGGGTGGTGGTACTGTAACAGATGCGGTTGAAAGTAATTCAGGCCAATCTTTGGATGAACCAGCAGGTACAGAGGATGAAGATGAAGTAATAGAAAACAGCGATATTCCGTTCTAATTGGTATCTTTGCTTTCCACTTCTTCTTTCAATATCCGTTTAGTTTATAGCTTGTGCTGCTTGTTGACGGGAGCACATCCCTCATTTATAATCCTACTATCTAAGTAGGATTTATGTTTAATTTAAATAAAAAAGTCGAGTACGGTTTGGATTTTTTGAGTTACCTTGCTGAAAAGGACAGTGACAAACCCATTGCTTTAAAAGAGATTGCTGCTGCTAAAGAGTTACCTTACAAATATTTAGAGCAAATAGCGGCTGACTTGCGAGAAAGCGGTATTATCAAGTCTAAGGAAGGTAAAGGAGGAGGTTATATGTTGGCAGCGAACCCTTCCGATATCTCCATTGCCGTTGTTGTTAAAGAGCTGGCTGGTCCTGTTGCCCTGGGTGCTTGCGCTAGTTGTCCCCGATCGGTTGATTGTACTCAGCAAGCTGTATGGGGCACTGTTGGTGATCGGGTTCGCCATGCTCTTGAGGAAAAGACTTTGGAGGATTTAGTGGGAAAATACCCGGTTTATTAGGTTTTGGACTGCTTATTTAAGTTTATGAAAGTATATTTGGACAATGCTGCTACAACGAAAGTAGATGAGGATGTTTACCAAACCATGCTTCCCTATTTTAGGGAAAAATACGGTAACCCCTCTTCGTTACATTCTTATGGACAGGAGGCGTGGAAAGCTGTGGAGCAAGCGAGGTTAAAAGTGGTAAATGCGATTAATGCACAAAAAGCAGAAGAGATTATTTTTACAGGTACAACAACAGAAGCGGATAATTTAGCAATTTTGGGTGTTGCTGAAGCGTTACGTGATGAAGGTAATCATTTAATAACTTCTGCAATTGAACACCACGCTATTTTGGATACTTTTAAATTCTTGGAGCAAAACGGTTTTACAGTTACTTATCTAGGTGTTGATTCAAATGGGTTAGTTGATCCGCAAGATTTGAAGGAAGCGATAATGCCTGACGCAACTTTAGTTAGTATTATGTATGCTAATAACGAAGTAGGTACTGTGCAGCCTATCTCACAGCTAGCACAAATAGCTAAAGAAACAGGTGTTGTTTTCCACACAGATGCAGCAGCAGCCAAATATTTAAATTTAGATGTGCAAGGGTTGGGAGTGGATTTAATGAGTTTAGGACCGCACAAATTTTATGGACCCAAAGGAGTTGGTATTCTTTATGTCAAAACAGGTACAGCAATGCGCCCCGTCTTTAGAGGGGGTGCTCATGAACGGGGTTTACGTCCGGGCACAGAAAATGTTCCTGCTATTGTTGGTGCAGGAGAAGCAACTGAACTTCTAATAAAAAGTCAGGTGCGCCATGCTCAAAGGGTAGAAAAGTTGCGGAACAGGTTAATAAACGGTGTTCTAGAGGGAATTTCGGAAGCGAGGCTTACTGGTGGTTTTGAGAAACGGGTACAGGATATTGCTAGTTTTGTAATTAAGGGTGTGGAAGGTGAGGCTCTTCTTCTAAGTTTAGATCGTGAAGGTATTGCTGCTTCTAGCGGCTCTGCTTGCACAACCGGGGAGCTGCAGCCATCACATGTTCTTTTAGCAATGGGTTACAAACCAGAAGAAGCCCACGGCTCGTTGCGCTTTTCTCTGGGTAAAGATACTACAGAAAAAGATATTGATTACGTATTGAAAAAATTGCCGGGTATTGTGGAGCGTTTAAGGGATTTGGCTCCGAAATTATAGTAATACTGAGTAATTATTATGGAAAAACTTTATTCGGAAAAAGTATTAGACCATTTTTATAATCCTCGTAATATGGGGGAAATTGATAAGCCGGATAGTAAAGCTCGGGTTGGCAACCCTGTTTGTGGAGATATTATGGAAATACAGTTGAAAATCTCAAAACGCAAAGCTCAAGATTCAAAATTAGAGGAAGAGTATATTGAAGATATTAAGTTTAAGACTTTAGGTTGTGGTGCAGCAATTGCTACATCCTCTATTGCTACAGAAATGGTTAAAGGTAAGAGTTTAGAAGAAGCAGAAGAAATTTCTAATCAAGCGGTGACAGAAACTTTAGGTGGGCTGCCGCCAGCAAAAACACACTGCTCTGTTCTGGCTGCTGATGCAGTGAAAAAGGCGATTGCTGATTATAGAAAGCAAGGATCTGACAGCTAGGAAACCCTTGACCCGGTATGTTGCCGAGCCTAATATAAACCTGTGCCCAATAAAGAAAACCTCCCGTCCAAAATTGAGAAACGCGATGGCCGTATAGTCCCTTTTGATGCCGATAAGATTACGCAGGCAATTTGGAATGCAGCTAAAGCGGTTGGCGGAAAGGATAAAGACCGCGCACGATTTATATCTGTTAAAGTTGTTGCGGAATTAGGAAAAAGCTTTGGTCCAGAAGATATACCAACAGTTGAGAATATTCAGGACTTGGTTGAGAAAACATTAATTGAATATGGGCATGCAAAAACTGCAAAAGCTTACATCCTCTACCGCGATTTGCACAACCGTCTACGTGATATCCGTACTTTAGTAGATGTTAACGAGCTAATCGGCGGATACTTAGATAAAACAGATTGGCGTGTAAAAGAAAATGCCAACATGGCTTTTTCTTTGCAAGGTCTAAATATACATGTATCCTCAGCAATGTCAGCCCGTTACTGGTTGAATAAAATTTACACTTCTGAAATTCGTGAAGCGCATACGCGAGCTGACTTTCACTTGCATGACCTTTATTTATTAGCTCCTTACTGTTGCGGTTGGGATTTAAAAGCACTTTTAGTACGCGGTTTTGGTGGTGTGCGCGGTAAAATCGAATCTGCCCCACCTAAACACTTCCGAGTTGCTTTAGGTCAGCTGGTTAATTTCCTTTACACACTTCAGGGGGAAGGTGCTGGTGCGCAAGCAGTTTCCAATTTTGATACCCTTTTAGCCCCCTTTATCCGTTATGACAATTTGAATTACAAGCAAGTTAAACAGTCTCTGCAGGAGTTTTTGTTTAATATGAATGTTCCTACAAGAGTCGGGTTTCAATGTGTTTCTGAAGATACGGAAATTTTAACTTCGGAAGGATGGAAGAATTATACTGAGGTAGAAACTGGTAGTGAAATCAAGACATACAATTTAGAAACAAAGGAGATAGAAGATCAGGAAGTAACAGATGTGTTTAAAAAAGAGTATGCTGGGAAAATGTACCGCTTGCAAAATAGAATTCAAGATCAACTCATCTCCCCTGGACACCGTGTTGTAAGGATAAAGTCTAATACAGATAATGTTGTTCTAGAACCGATTGAAGACGTTATTGAGCTTAAATCCCCTGTTATTGTACCTATTGCTGGAGAGAATTCCAATGAAGATGCAGATATCAGTGATGAGCAGATAAAGTTGATGGCTTGGATTATTGCTGATGGTACAGTGGCACGCCCGGGCGCACACCGTTGCTGTTACCGTGTAAGTATCTATCAATCAAAAGTTAATAATTCGGACAATTATTGGGAAATAAAAGAGCTTTTAGAGCATTTTGGTTTTGAATATTCTACCTATAGTACTGCCAGTTTAGGTGATGATGTGAAGAGGTTTAGATTAAATGCGGAAAGCTCTCAGGAAATACATAAGTGGTTTGGGACCAAGGAAAATGTTCACTTTATTCCTGAGTCTCTTTTAAACTTAAGTAAAAGCCAAGCTAAATTGTTTATTGAAACGTATTTAAAAGCGGATGGCTGGGAAGAATGCAAGATAGGCACAGCTAATGTAGAGCTTTTGAACGGTTTACAGGCTTTGTGCGTTATTGCTGGTTATGGTTTTACTACTTTAAATAGAGGATCAACGGATATTGGAAACAAAGATGTGCATGTTTTGCGGATTATTAAGCACAAAGAAACTCATATCTCTGATATAGAGGAGGTCGATTACGAGGGTGTTATTTGGTGTCCGCATACAAAAAATGAAACAATAATTGCGCGCAGGAACGGTAAAGTTTTTATTACTGGAAACACACCATTTAGCAATGTAACAATGGACTTGGAGGTCCCCACCTTTATGGCAGATGAAAGTATTATTATTGGAGGAGAGCCGCAGGACAATGTTTACGGGGAGTACCAAAAAGAACTGGATATTTTTAACCGTGCTTTTGCTGAATTAATGATGGAAGGTGATGCTAAAGGCCGTGTATTTACTTTCCCAATTCCTACTTACAATATTACGTCTGATTTTGATTGGGAAAATGAAAATTTAAATCCTGTTTGGGAAATGACTGCTAAATACGGTGTTCCTTATTTTTCTAATTTTGTCAATTCCAATATGAGTCCAGAAGATGCTCGGAGTATGTGTTGTAGACTGCGTTTGGATAACAGGGAGTTGCGCAAACGGGGAGGTGGCCTATTTGGTGCAAATCCACTAACCGGATCACTAGGTGTGGTAACAATTAATCTCCCCCGTATTGGTTATTTGGCAGATTCTAAATCAGATTTTTTTGTGCGGTTGGAAGAATTAATGGAGTTGGGCAGAGAATCTTTAAAAATTAAGCGACAAGTTGTAGAAGAATTTACTGAAAAAGGTCTGTATCCTTATTCAAAAGTTTATTTGCAGGAGATTAAAGAAAGGTTTGGTGAGTATTGGCGCAATCACTTTAATACTATTGGTTTGGTAGGAGCGAATGAAGCAGCACTTAATCTGTTGGGTAAAGAATTTGGAGATGAGGAAGCTCATCAATTTGTTGCTGATGTTTTGGATTTTATGAGGGAGAATCTGCAGGATTACCAAGCTGAAGACGACCAGATGTACAATTTAGAAGCGACTCCTGCAGAAAGTACTGCTTATCGTATGGCAAAGAATGATAAGGAGCTTTATCCAGAGATCAGGGTAGCAAATGAACAAGCTTATCAGGATAAAGGTGCTGCCCCTTACTATACTAATTCCTCTCATCTTCCTGTAGATTTTGATGGTGATGTTTTTGGTGCTTTGGATATTCAGGACCGTTTTCAAACTAAATACACAGGTGGTACTGTGTTTCACACCTTTCTGGGAGAAAAGGTTCCCAGTATAGAAGCTACAAAAACACTGATACGTAAAATTGCTGAAAACTATGAATTACCTTATTACACACTGACACCTACTTTTAGTATCTGTCCTGAGCACGGTTATTTAAAAGGTGAAAATATGTTTTGTCCGCATTGTAAGAAAGCCTGTGAGGTGTATTCACGAGTTGTTGGTTATCTTCGTCCTGTTAATCAGTGGAATGATGGTAAACAGGCTGAGTATGCTGATCGCGAAGCTTTTAATGTAAGTAAATCAGTTGAAAAAGCTAATGAGCAATGAACATTTAATAGATAAGGATCAAGCTCTCCCCATTGGTGGTTTCCAGAAAACTTCTTTAATTGATTATCCTGGAAAAATATGTTCGATAGTTTTCACAGTTGGTTGTAATTTACGCTGCCCTTTTTGCCATAATAGTCAGTTGGTTCATGGTGATCTGAGTTTAATACCGGAGCAGTATATATTTAGGCATTTAGAAAAACGAGCAGATGTTTTAGATGGTGTGACTATTACGGGGGGTGAACCATTACTGCATAGAGCAATAATCCCATTCTTAATGCAAATTAAAAGGATGGGCTTTCTAGTTAAATTGGATACTAACGGTACTTTTACTAAGCGTTTGAAAGCTATTCTTTCTCAAGGTTTGGTTGATTATGTAGCGCTTGATTATAAAACAAGCTTTGATAAGTATAGTGATCTGTTGGGAATTACTGGGGAAATAATTAAAGAATCCTACTCTTTGGTTAGAAGTTCTGGCATTGAATACGAATTTAGAACTACGATTGTGCCTACTGTTATTGATGAGGATATTTTGGAGGTGATGGCAAAAGACCTTAAGTTAGAAGACAGATGGTATCTTCAACAGTTTAAGCCGGTAAATTGTCTGGATCCAACTTTTAACCAGCAAAAGCCATATTCACTGGAAAGAATGGAGGGGTTTTTATCTACTGTGCAGGATTACGTACCTCAAACCGAGCTGCGTGGTATTTGATGTTTTTAGAATTGGAGCTGGCGTTCTTCTTGCCGGTTTGGTTGCTGTTCAAAAACACCAAAAACCTTGCTTTCTGCGTGGCTGTCTATAATATTTACAACAAAAAGCATTACCCATAAGAATATTAAGATAACCAGAACAAGAGCAGAATGGAAAATGGTTTTTTCTGCTGATAAGCGGTGGGCAACATCTCCGTGACCCTTACTGTACGCAATCCTTTTAACAATACCTCCAATAAACATCATTGCAAAAATTGTACCTGCAAGTCCAAGAGCTACATGCATAACAGCATCGGTTAATGGTAGGATTTTTACAACTGCGTTCATTTTGTTTATGGACTTAAGTTTACGATTCTAAAGTCGTCTGTAATTCCAATTAAATTACCGATAAACCAGACAATAAATACACCACCTACTGAAATTAAAGCACCAATTATTGCAAAAGTAAGCGAGCGGCGGGACATAGCAATCGTCTTTGGATCGCCGCCGGCGGTAGCAATTTTAACTCCGTTAATAATTATAGCAATAAGTGCTAGAACAGCGCCTATTTCTAGTAGTGCAGCTACAGCATTGGCAATAACACATTCCAAGTTGCCTGCTAGATTGGCGGTAGGGCTTGTGTCGGGTGTGCATACTAAAGCTGCGTTGGCAACACAAACTGCTTGTGATAGCAACATTAAAAACATCACAACCGAGCACACTGCTTTTTTGTAAAGAGAAGCAGATTTATATCTCATATGAAAAAATGCTCTACCAGCTATTAGGTAAAACGTCAGTTGGCACTCCTGTTGTTTGCGCACCAATTAGACTCAGCACAAAGCCCATTATGAAACGAAAACCAACAACAATTAAGAATCCGATAATAGCGTTGGTAATAGACTGCCTTGCATCTGCATTAGCTTTGGGATCTCCGCCAGCAGTTGCGTAGCGAATACCGCCAACAACAGCAAAAGCCAAACAAATAGCTACACCAGTATAGAAGACCACGTTGACTATCAGACCCAGTACTCCTCCTACAGTGTTGACAGTTGCGGCATTCCCGATCCAATCGGCTGGTAACGATGTTTCTGCGTATACGTTTTTAATTAAGTTCATTATGTTCTTCACCTCCTTTTAAGAATTGAATGTTATTTATTATATATTAATTCCAAAGATAAATTCAATGGCTTTGATTATAACAACAGCAAACAGGACAAGCAAGAGCCCTTGGACAGCGGATATAAGCTCTTCTTTACCTTCTTGCACGTTGCGCGGATCACCCCCAGAAAACATAATTTTCCATCCAGCTGTAAGAATTTTAATAACAGCTAGAGCACCGGCTACTCCCATAATGATGTTGAATAAGTTTTGGGCTAAGCCACTGGGGGTGGTGTCAATAGGTCCTATACCTGTGTTAATTGTTCCTGCGTAAACAGGTGGAATTAAATGTAAATTCATGTGTGGTAATTACTATTGCGGCCAAGCAAATGTATTTTAGCTTGCCAGGTGAGGGTTGTCAATGAAGCTTTGTGCTATTATATTGCTTGCAATGCTAAAGAACTACAAGCTTGAAATAGCTGTCTTTATCTGCGGAGCAGTGGTTATGGTTTTTGAGCTGGTGGGATCCCGTATGTTAGCTCCTTTTTTAGGTACATCGCTTTTTGTTTGGACAAGCATTATTGGAGTTGTTCTAGGCAGTTTAAGCTTGGGCTACTTTTTTGGCGGTAGGTTAGCAGACAAAAACCCGGATTGGGCAGTTTTCTCCTTTATTATTTTTCTGGGGGGTTTATTTATTGCTGTAGCAGGATTATTAAAAGGGCCTGTGCTTGAGTTAATACAAATTAATATTCCTGATCTGCGGATAGGTTCTTTATTGGCTTCTTTAATCTTGTTTGCACCAGCCAGCGTTGTTTTAGGGATGGTATCTCCCTATGCCATCCGCCTTAAAATGGAAAGTGTTGCTAAGTCCGGAACAACAGCAGGTAATTTATACGCAATCTCTACTATTGGCAGTATTGTTGGTACATTTTTGGCCGGGTTCTTTTTAATATCCTTTTTTGGTACTACGCGGATAATTTATATACTTGCCGGTGTTTTAGTTGCTACTTCTCTGTTTACTTATTCTAAAGGAAAAGAACAAACCGTTAAACTTTCTGCGCTACTGTTTTTTGCAGGGTTAAGTATGTTTTCTCCTTTGCTTGATTTTGGTTTAAGTGAAGATTTGGTAGATGTAGATACCAATTACAACAGGGTTTGGATATATGATGTTAAGGATAAAGAATCGGGCAGGAAAATTCGCGCATTAATAACTGGGGCTGGCGCAGTTCAATCTGCAATCTATCTTGATGCACCGTCAGAGTTGGCATTGGAGTATAGTAAATACTACCGCTTGGCAGATTATTTTAAGCCCAATATTAAAAAGGCACTTCTTATTGGAGGGGGAGCTTATTCTTATCCAAAAGCGTTTTTAGGTGAGCATCCTAACTCAACTATAGATGTGGTTGAAATTGATCCCGGCCTAACCAAGCTTTCTGAACAGTATTTTAGTTTAGATACAGCTCATCCAAGGTTAAATATTTACCACAAGGATGGTCGTATTTTTTTGAATAATGTTAATGAGAAGTATGATGCTGTATTTATGGATGCTTTTGGTACTTCTTATGCAATTCCTTACCAGCTTGCTACTGTTGAGGCTGTAGAAAAGATTGAAAGTATGTTAACTCCTGATGGAGTTGTAGCTGTTAATTTAATATCAGCACTGCAGGGTGAGAAAAGTAAATTATTCCAGGCAGTTTATTCCACTCATGAAGTGGTCTTTCCTAAACTTTACGTTTTTCAGGTAGATGACGAGACTTCGCAGGATGCTGTGCAGAATATAATAATGTACGCTTTAAAAAAAGATTATGATTATAACTTTTCTTCAGCTCAAGAACTTTATCAACCTATGCTTGCAAATTTATATAGGCAAAAAGTGGAAACCTCAGTAGCTGTTTTAACAGATGAATATGCACCTGTGGATAGGTATGTTTTAGAAATGCTTAATTAGGGAAACAATGTTTAACCTTTTTGGCAGTTTATTTAGAAAGAAGCCAAAATTTTTTTTGATTACCTTCACAGCACTGTTTCTGTTACTTTTTGTCTTAGTCCGTTTACTATTACCAATAAATTACCCTCCTCGTTATGGACATTACCACTATTATTTACTTGCACGTTCTTTATTGCACGGGCGTATTGATGTAACTCAATCTGTGTCTGCTTTGATAGAGTTGAATGAAAAATTGGAAGCAGACTATTCAAAGTTTGATGGTAAATACTATGTTCCTATGGGTCCGTTGCCGTCTTTTTTCTATATTCTTTTATTCCCGTTGCCTTTTTCCTATGCACAGCCATTGATTTTGTTGGTCAGTTTTATTGGTATAGTCTTACTTCTCAGAACCTTATTTAAGATTTATATTAAAAACAATGATTTAGCCTTTTTTTACTCTGTTGCTACTTTATATTCCTCACCAGTAAGTACACTTCTTTTTTTTAGTGGTCCTTGGTATACAGCAGGAGTTATTGGAACATTATTTTCTTTTCTTTTTTTGTTTTTTTATAAAGTACGAAAAAAAATGTGGTCTATTCTTTTTGTTATTCCTATGGCTCTAGCTAGACCGCCATTGCTTTTATATTTTGTACTTCCTTTACTTGATTTGTTTTTTCCGCTGCGAAGGTTTCGGCTTTTTAAGTCGCTAGCGAGAAATAGGAGGCTTTTGATTTATTTACTTATTGCTTGTTCATCAGTCTGTTTATTGTATTTTGTTTATAATTATTCTAGATTTGGTAATCCTTTAGAGTTTGGTTATAACTACCAAATTTTCACAGATCCATTTCAGAAAACTAGAGATACGTATGGAAGATTTTCCTTCAAGTACTTGGTAAACAACTTAATTTACTTGGTTTTAAACCCACCCCTACCTTATAAAGACCTATCTAGTAGATACACATTTCCTTATTTTGTGCTTTCTCGGTATGGATTAGGACTGTTTTATATTATGCCTTGGTTTTTTATAATCTTTTTGGATTCCTTAAATAGGGAACAAAAAAAACTACTGGTTAGTGCTATTATTGTTGCTTTGCCTAGTTTGCTTTTTAGTGGTGAGGGTAGTTTTCAGCTAGGCAGCCGGTACGCAAATGATTTCTTTCCCCTTCTTTTGTTTGCTTTTTTTCCTTTTCTGCAAAAGGGGAAATTGAACAGGAAAATATATCACCGCGCGTTAATTATTTCCCTTTTTGTATTTTGGTATGCTGTGTTCCTTGTTTCAAATGGAAATATTTTGAGATATTAGATTATTATGACTGTAGATTTAAACAAACCGGGCTTGGTTCTAATTCCATGTTTAAATGAAGCTGCTACATTGGAAAAAATCATAAAAGATATACGTAATTTGCCTTTGGAACTGGATATGTTAGTGATTGATGATGGAAGTACAGATACTACTTACCAGATAGCAAGAAATGAAGACGTGGCTGCTATTAGAAATACAAAAAACAGAGGGTTGACAAAAGTAGTTTACCAAGGGTTCAAATATTGTATTGATCATGGTTATGGTTTTTTGCTAATTTTTGATGGCGACAATCAGTATAAGGTGGCGGATATACCTCGGTTAATAAACGCTTATTACCAAACAGATGCTGATTTGGTACTTGGTGTTCGTGATTTTTCACAACCGCATATTCCTTTTTTTAAAAAATGTGCTTATTTATTGGGTGGTTTAATTTTGCGTTCTTTTTTTAATTCTCCAGTGCTTGACTGCACTACAGGTTTTAGAGTTTTTTCATATGATCTTATGAAAGAATTACGCCCGCTTAAC
>CAYVIL010000006.1:0-718 GCA_964451675.1 uncultured Candidatus Saccharibacteria bacterium | reverse complement strand
TATCAAACATTAGCTTTTTGCCAAACAAAAGACTTTCGTATTTCTAAAGTTTATGTAAAAACCAATAAGTCGCAAAGAAGATCCCGTTTGGCAAGGAATTCTTTTTTGTTTGTAATTAGGTATCTTATTGATGTTTTCCGCACTGTTTATGTGCTTCATTTTAAGTCTTCCATCTAATGTTTTCTTTTTAGGAGATGAAATTGCCAGGGTAGGCATTTTCGAGATTCTTTTACAAGCACGCTCTTATCATAATTTTCTTCCCCGTTTTTAAGGAACTGTTTGAATTTATTGTAACTCCAATGGTTAATATGACCTGGTGTATTGCCTGTCCCAATTTATTATGAATATGTAGTGGTAAATTCTCTATTAGAGTTGTGGCTGTATATTTTTTAAATTTGTATTTATTTGTATAGCTACCAAATACGTTTTTTTTGCTGTTGTGCACGTTTACGTTTTATGCTTTGCTGTTAGTGGTGACAAGTTAATTTACCTGATCTTTGTTAAAATACCGGTGGATCCTTTTATTAATTTTATGGTTTTACCATTTTCAAAATTACGATTTAAAAAATTGAATAAGCGTCTTGCTAGTTTTTTAGCGTTCTTTATTTTATTACGTTCTGTTTTGGACCCCGATCTAGGCTGGCATTTGCGGATGGGAGAATGGATTGTTCATAATAAAGCTGTTCCGTGGACAAATTTGTTTTCCTATACTTTGCCC
>CAYVIL010000005.1:21540-26840 GCA_964451675.1 uncultured Candidatus Saccharibacteria bacterium | reverse complement strand
ATTCATCCGTTGCCAATTTAGTGTTTGAAGATACTACTCCAACAACAACCTTTACAGATATGGGGGGCGGCTGGTGGAGATTAACTTATTCCGGAGCAACAACAGACTCTGCCAACAACTACGGTGTTCATGTTGCTGATGGGAAGAGTGTTTATGTGGACGGGGTGCAGTTGGAGGAAATAGTTACTTATGCTTCTGTCGGAAAAGCCTCAACATATTGCGACGGCTCTTTGGGTGATGGCTATGCCTGGGACAGCACAGCACACAATTCAACAAGTTCAAGAACTGCAGTAGATATGAGACTTTCTGCCACAAACAACATTTCGGCTGATTCGGGCTCAATAAGTATGTGGATTAAAAGAGAGTATTTAATGTCTCCAGGACCAGTTTTATTCAGATGGACTGGCGATGGAAGCCACAACTATTATTGGATTACTTGTTCTGATAATAGCAATAATTGTCACTTTTCAAAAAAAATTAATGACGGAGTAGCCCAAAACTCGCCAACTCAATCCGTACCAGCTGGAGAATGGCATCATCTAGTTGCCACTTGGGACACAACCAATGGAATCGCATTTTATGTGGATACATCCGTAACAACAAATAGCAATACGGATACGCCAGTAGATTTATATAGTTACTTCACTCTTGGAAATACCGACACAGCCTTTGATCCTGCCACTACATACTCGGATGTTCGTATTTTCGATAACTCTTTATCAGCCGCTGAAGTCGCCGACCTCTACTACTCCGGCCTGGTTGCCCACTCCCAACAATACGAAGTCGACTCCTTCACTTCAGACAAAGGACAAGACCCCCTGGCAGTCTGGAAATTTGATGAAGGATACGGCTCCACTGCTTATGATTCTACTCCTTACCAAAACCACTTAACTATTTCCGGGGCAACAGTGGCGGGGGATTTAGACAGTTCTAATCCCAGAGCCCGTCACCTTGAGTTTGACGGAACCAGTTCTTATCTTTACAGATATCACGACACCGATTTTGATTTTGGGACTGATTCATTCACCCTTTCCGGGTACTTTAGACACGGATCAAGCATATCCGCAACAGAATACATAATCTCAAGATATAACGATACTGGGTTTAAAGTTTACATGAACGCCTCTGGACAGGTGTGTTTTGGAATAGATAATGATTCAACCTGGACCCCAACGGACGAGGCCTGTTCAACTGACAGCTATGCGGATTCAAGCTGGCATCGCTTTTCTGCCGTAAAAAACGGTACAAGTTCCATTACAGTTTATGTGGATGGTGCACAGGTAGCCCAGGAAACAACTCTTTCGGCTACTGCATCCTTAAACAGCAATGCTACCCTTTATATTGGGATTGATTCAGACGGTGCTTCTAATAGCTGGACAGGGTTTTTGGATGAGATTGTTATCTATCCTTACGCCAGATCAGCTGATCAAGTTAAAACAGATCATTTAGGAAATCAGATAGCTGTGGTTCTGGGTACTTCCACTTCTGATCATCTTACTGATGGGCTTGTAGGGTATTGGGATATGGAAGATAGCGCTGAATCTGAGGGTGACACGGTTACAGATCAATCGGGAAATGGAAACACAGGAACACTTTACGGAGATGATGGTGTAGATGATAATGGCACAGGCATGACCGCAACCGCCTCCGGTAAATTCGGAACCGCAGCTGAGTTTGATGGGACAGATGATTATATAAGTATTTCCTCAAACTCTTCACTTAACAGTGAATCATTTACCGTGGGAGGCTGGATTAATGCAGACTCTTTCGCAAATTACCCAGCAATTTTCGGTAAAGATAACTGGACTAATAGTTGGCGTGTCGAATTTAATAATAGTGGAAATATAAAATTTGAAACTTTAGGAGACACAGTAAATCTTTTCTCTAATAACAGTCTAACTACAAATGAGTGGGAGCATGTAATGGTCTCTTACGATTCGCCTACCAAAATTATGCGTATCTATATAAATGGAGAGCTCGATAATTCCAGAACAACGACTTCTGATATTGGAGGTAGTTATAATGTTTCCTTAATTTTAGGAAATGCAAGCTGGGGATATAACGGAATATTAGATGAAGTTCGCATCTACGACCGTGCCCTTTCGCCAGCCGAAGTCCGCCAGCTTTATAACTGGGCACCGGGACCGGTGGGATATTGGTCCTTCGACGAGGGCTCGGGATTGTCGGCATACGACAAAAGTGGAAACGGCAACACCGGCACACTCACCAATATGGATTCCAATGATTGGGTGCCGGGGAAATATGGGAAAGCGCTAAATTTTGATGGGGTAGATGATTATGTTGATATAGATGAACAGGCACCTCTGTCAAACGATCTACCCCAAGTAACAGTAAGCGCTTGGGTATACCCTCGTTCTATAGACGATTATTATAAGATTGTTGATGGGTATACTGATGGATTCAGATTTACTATTGATAATACAGGCAGGCTCTTGTTTGATGCTAGCGGTGCGAATGATTATACAGATGCCCCTAGATCAGACGGTGCCCTTCCTACAAATGAGTGGTCATTCGTTACTGGATTATACGATGGTACAACAGAATATTTATACGTAAATGGTGTTAGACAAGGTGATACTAGAACGGAGTACTCAGGAAATAATTTGGGCACCACTGCATATGAGATCGGGCGAGGCCCTGAATTGTGGGATGGCCTCATTGACGAGGTGCGCATCTACAACTACGCACGGACGCAGGAGCAGATTGTTGAAGATATGAACGCAGGACATCCCGCCCCCGGCTCGCCTATTGGTTCTCCTGTAGGTTATTGGAAATTCGATGAGGGGTATGGAGATACTGCCTATGACTCCAGCCCACAAGGGAATAATGGTGATCTTGCAGGTTCAGGAACAACTTGTCCAACGGACGCCGATGATGCATGTCCTTCCTGGACAAACTCAGGTAAGTTCGGAAAAGCTTTGGAGTTTGACGACGTGGATGATTATGTAGATATTGGAGATAACACAGATTATGAGTTCGGAGGTACCGATGATAAACTTACAATCTCAGCATGGATTTATATTAACGACAACCCTAGTGATGCGGGGGCTATCGTTTGTAAATACAATGCTAGCCAAGAAGATAGAGAGTACTGTTTATCAATTAACCACGACAGAACTCTAGTATTTTCTTTATCCGAAGACGGCTCTTCAGCAAACAGAAGAATCGAAACTTACGAAACTGCCCTAAATAGACAGCAGTGGTACCATGTAGTAGCTACAGTTGATCTTACAACAGATGAGTATGACCTATACCTTGATGGATCCGAAGTCAGTACAAGTGATACAGGTTCCGTTATTGATACCTTACATGTCGGAAGTGCCTCCTTGTACATTGGGGCGGTTGAACAAAGCACTACCTCTCCTGATCTAAGTTTCAACGGCCTCATTGACGAAGTTAAAATCTACAACTTCGCCCTCACTGAAGACCAGGTGAAGATGGAATATAACCAGGGTAAAGCTCAGGTATTTGGTGCAACATCTACAGATTCTTCCGGCAATCCGGACTGGTCCGCTTCCCGCGAATACTGCATCCCCGGCGATACCTCTACCTGCAATCCGCCTGTGGCTGAGTGGAAGATGGATGAAAACACCGGCACTGGGTCTGATGTAGTTAAAGACACTTCCGGTAATGGTAGCCACGGTACTATGGAATCTTCTATGACCGAATCCGACTGGGTTCCGGGGAAATTTGGCAGTGCGTTGGAGTTTGACGGGGATGATGACCTTGTCAACGCTGGTTCCGATTCAAGTTTAGATGATTTGAGTCAAATAACAGTTGAGGCTTGGGTTAAACCGAATACGTTGGTTGGAGGCGATCTTATCGTGGGTAAATGGGATGGTTGGGCAGTTGGGCAAGATAGTGGCAGTCAAATTCGGTTTCTTGTTGATTACGATACTACTAACTTAAGAAGAGATACAGACTCTAGCACTTTAATTACTGGTGAATGGCAACACATAGCTGTAACTTGGGACGGCTCTTCGACTGCTACAAATATACATATTTACAAAAATGGTATTGAGGCAAGCTATTCACAGACGACTAATGGTGCTGATTCACGTGATTCTGATGCAAGTGCTGATTTGCAAATTGGCTATCAGTCAGCACATGGTGCTTTTGATGGAAAAATCGACGACGTTCGTATCTACAACTATGTTCGCACTCCTGCACAAATTGCCTGGTCCTACAACAGGGGAGCACCAATAGGGCATTGGAAACTGGATGAATGTTCCGGCACAACTGCTTATGACTACGCTCCCAATGCTGATGGCGGTTTTAACGGTAACAATGGAACTATAAACATTGGTACAGATGGTGATAATACTTCTGCAGGCACCTGCAGTTCCGGGAATACAAATGAGGCCTGGTATAACGGCAGTGATGGTAAACGAAATGCAAGTTTGGATTTTGATGGGACTGATGATTATGTAAGCGTCACTGACGCTTCAGAAATAAGTCCAATAGGACCTATGAGCCTGAGCGCGTGGGTTAAACCGGATAATGTCGTAAGCCGCGCAATAGCCGTCAAAAATAACAGCTACCGCCTGGTGACTGACTCCTCGGGCAATCCTGTCTGCCAAATCCATAACGGCACTGCCTGGCAAACAGCAGCAACAGCCACAATTGCCCTTTCAACAGGAAGCTGGCAGCATCTAACTTGTACATATGATCAAACAAACATTAAAGTCTTTGTTAATGGAAACCAGAAAGGCAGTGCTGACGTTACAACAGCTATTGACGACAATGCCAATGCTTTTGAAATCGCACGCGACTCAGGCGGGACGTATACGTCATATAACGGCCAGATCGACGATGTGCAAATCTTTAATTATGCTCTTACTTCCCAACAGATAGGCAATATATACAATGCAGGAGCGGTACACTTTGAAGAATAGCCAAGACAAGATTTGCACCCTAGTGACTGCATTAGCTAGTCATTAAGGATGCGTATTGAATGATCCCAGTTGAATAGGCTCATTTAGTTCACTATTCAACGGGATTCATAAGAATACTTATGAAATTTTATTACGCATACATATTGAAAAGCGAAAAAGACGGTAACTTATATGCTGGTTCAACTAATAAGCTTAAAAGAAGGTATGGCGAGCACAAAAGGGGTGCGGTTACTTCTACTAAGAACAGAAGACCTCTTAAATTGGTCTATTATGAAGCAATACCAAGCGAGAAAAGAGCACAACAAAGAGAAAGGTATTTTAAAACTAATTGGGGCAAGAGATTTATAAAGAAACAAATCTCTTCAGTTGAGTAGCAATATGCAC
>CAYVIL010000005.1:0-21440 GCA_964451675.1 uncultured Candidatus Saccharibacteria bacterium | reverse complement strand
TTGAATACGAAGTTATTCAATTGGGGTGGGGCAAGAGATTTATAAAGAAACAAATCTCTTCAGTTGAGTAGCAATATGCACTCAACACCCCTTACCCTGTTGAATACGAAGTTATTCAATTGGGGTGGGGCAAGAGATTTATAAAGAAACAAATATCATAATAAGAAAGATATAAAAGACGGCCACCCATATTGACTAGTTCGCTTACGCTCTCAGTTAATAGGGCTATAACCCCGTTGAGTGGCGAAGCCTACTCAACCGGGGAGATCGACGATGTGCAAATCTTTAATTATGCTCTTACTTCCCAACAGATAGGCAATATATACAATGCAGGAGCGGTACACTTTGAAGAATAGCCAAGACAAGATTTGCACCCTAGTGACTGCATTAGCTAGTCATTAAGGATGCGTATTTATAATTACGCCTTAACAGAGAATCAGATACGGGAGGTGTATAACTCAGGCGCAGTCCGTTTTGGAGAATAGGTCCAACATGTCCAATAAGTCTAATAGGTCTAATAAAACTAGAATAATTCCACCGCACGGCGGCTACCGCCAGCTAAAGTCGTACCAAACAGCGGAAATAATTTACGACGCAACCGTTGCTTTTTGTAAGGAATATAGGACCTATTTGACCTATAAGACCTACGAACAAATGATTGGTGCGGCCCGTTCAGGCAAGCAGAATATAGCTGAAGGCTCGCAAGTCTCCGGAACAAGCAAAAAGTCGGAGCTAAAGCTGTTGAATGTTGCCCGCGCCAGCTTAGAAGAGCTGTTGCAGGACTGCGAAGACTTTTTGCGCCAGAACAAGTTGTCCTTGTGGGACAAGGACAATGCGAAAGCTCAAGCTGTACGCAAACTTGCATACAGCAAAAATAGGTCCTATGCGACTTATTCGTCCTATCTTACGCGTGATGCGGAAACCGCCGCCAACACGCTAATTTGCCTAATCCACCAGGCTTGTTACTTATTAGACAAACAGTTAGCTGCTTTGGACAAGCAATTTTTAGAACAAGGGGGATTTACAGAAAATTTGTATAGAAAAAGGAAAAATTACTGTGGTTTTTAGCCTGCGGCACCAGCCGGTTCTTCTTCCATTTCGTAAAACCTTGTCCGGTTAGCACGGAAGTAAAGGGGTACTTCACCAGTAGGGCCGTTACGGTGTTTAGCTATTAGGAGGTTAATCTCATTCCTTCGTTCCTCATCCGAGCGGTACAAGAACAGTACTACGTCAGCGTCCTGTTCAATAGCTCCGCTTTCCCGCAAGTCAGACAGCTGCGGTTTTGGTCTGCCTCTTTTTTCTACAGCCCGCGAGAGCTGGCTTAAAGCTACTACCGGAATGTTTAATTCCCGGGCCAGGCTCTTGAGAGACAGTGATATTTCGGAAACTTCTTGCACTCTGCTTTCGTATCCACGACCGCGGATTAGCTGAAGGTAGTCAACTACTAGCATTTGAATATCGTTTTCCATTTGCAGCCTCCTTGCTTTTGCCCGCATTTCCATTACTGAAATTCCGGGAGTATCGTCAATGAAGATTGGTGCGTCTGCCAGCTCACCCATTGCTCTGCCTAATTTTGCAAAATCTTCTTCTTCCAAGTACCCGGTTGATAACCGCCACGCATCTACATCTGCCTCCGCCCATAAAAAGCGGTCTACCAGCTGGTCGGTTGACATTTCTAGGGAGAACATTGCTATAGGGATTTGTTCTTCAACAGCTGCGTAGTGGACAATGTTTGTGCTTAGCGCGCTTTTACCTACGCTGGGTCGGCCAGCTACAATAATTAAATTTGATTTTTGGAAGCCGGACAGTTTTTCGTCCAGCGATTTTAATCCGGTGGGAACTCCGCGTAAAGCACCTTTTTGTTTGTGGAGTTGGTCAATGCGGTCGAAGGAGGTTTCTAAGGCTTGTTTAATAGGAGTAAAATCAGTACGGACACTCTCCTTTGAAATAGAAAATAACTCTGTTTCTGCGCGGTCTAAGAGCTCTTCTGTTTCCAAGGTTTCATCGTAACCCATTTCAGCGATTTTACGCGCACTGTCTATTACAGTGCGGCGGGTAGCTGCATCTTTTACAATTTTGGCGTGTTTTTCTATGTGTGTGCTGGTCGGCACTTCGCTTGCTAAGTCGGCAAGGTAGCTAGCTCCACCTACTTTTTTTAGTATTTTTTTCTTTTTTAAAGAGTCTGTTACAGTAACCATGTCTATGGGTTCGCGGTCTGAGTAAAGTTCTAAAATGGTCTCGTAAATATTTCCGTTGCTTTCTTTGTAAAAATGTGCCGGGCTTAAAAACTCTGCAATTCGGACAACAGCTTCGCCGTCTACCATTAAAGAACCAAGAACAGCAAGTTCTGCTTCTATAGATTGGGGTGGGAGATTTGTTTTTTTTGGCATTTGTTAATTATTTTAGCACAGGTAACCAAATTCTACGAGTTTGGTTCTTGGTAGTAGTATGCGCTATGTATAGGTACGCACAGTCCAAGTAAGATCTATGATTGCTACGCTGGTTTGCATCGCTTTCTGAAGTTGCCCTGTTTGCAGGAAAAGACAAGTCGGTTTGTGTTTTATGACAAGAGATATAGCTGTGTTTCTTGGGGGAGGGAAGCAGGTGATTTGACAGACAGCTTTTTTTCTTGTTTTGCATCTTCTACAGATTTAGCTAGTGTGCCATAAAC
Organism: uncultured Candidatus Saccharibacteria bacterium; assembly: GCA_964451675.1. GTDB lineage: Bacteria > Patescibacteriota > WWE3 > JAUXAW01 > CAYREW01 > CAYREW01. The sequence goes on along the minus strand of CAYVIL010000005.1, from coordinate 18,769 downwards.
AATTGCTACTTGTGGTTGTAATTGAGCAATTAGCTCTTGAAGTGCATCATCATTTTCTGGTTCGACAATCGCGATGTTGATGTCACCAAATTCCTCAATGTTTTCTTCGCTTAATTTTTCTTCAAAGCTGGGGAAAAATCCTACTTCTATTCCTTGCGTGCGGATTAAATAGTTAGGTTGCTCTATCCCGTAGCCAAAGATCCAAATACCGTTTACTTCGTATTCACCCGGTCCGGACAGTTCGACTGAGGGATCTTTTTCTTTTTTAACTACTATTTTGTTGCTGTTTAATTTAAGTGTAATATCTTCTGTTTGGATTTGAAATTCCGATTTTTTCGGTTGGGTTATCTTCATAGGTTGTATTTTAGCATGGGTGGCATTGAATAGTAAGCGAATAATTGTCTGCCCGGCTGCTGGTGGGAAAATTAATGGCTACTTTACTTTTTTTGGTTGAGGCGTTAACATTGTTCCAGCTATGAAGAAAGATATACATCCAGAATACTATCCAGAAGCAAGAGTTGTTTGCGCTTGCGGTAATAAATTTACAGTTGGTGCTACTGAACCAGAAATGGAAATAGAAGTTTGTTCTGCCTGCCACCCCTTTTACACTGGAATTGAGCGATTAGTTGACAGCGAGGGTAGGGTAGAGCGCTTTGAGCGGATGCGTAAACAGGCAGAACAAGGCGCTGGCAAACCAAAGAAAAAGGAACGGCGGGTGGAAGAGATAGATGAAAAGCCCCGGTCATTGAAGGAGATGCTGGATGAAGCCCGTAAATCTAACTTGTAAAGTTCTTGTGTTTAAAGGATTTAATTGCAGCAAGGAATACTTTTAACTCTATTACCTTTCTAGCTTGGTTTTTACCTTCTTAATTATTTTACCGACATCCCCATCCATTACATTTTTTAGATTTCCCCAGGATTTATTTATCCGGTGGTCAGTTATCCGGTCTTGTGGGAAATTATAGGTACGGATCTTTTCACTGCGCGCAGCTGTCCCTATTTGTTTGGAGCGCAATTTACTTATTTTCGATTTTAACGCCTCAATTTCTTTTTTGACCAGTCTCTTTTTTAGTTCGTTTAAGGCAGCTTCGCGATTTTTAATTTGGGAACGCGACTTCTGGCTTTCAACTGCCAGACCTGTGGGTAAATGTGTTACTCGGACTGCCGATTGGCTCTTTTGCATATGCTGTCCACCCGGTCCTGAGCTACCAAAAACTTCTATTTTTAAATCGTTATTGTTTAAGTTTAAATCAACATCAATATCTGCACTGACTTTAGGTAAAACTGCTACAGTTGCTGTTGATGTGTGAATTCGCCCTGATTTTTCTGTTTCAGGTACGCGCTGGACACGGTGAACGCCTGACTCATGTTTTAGAATAGAGTAGGGGTTTTCCTTGGACGAAGAAATTTCAATTTTGGCTTCTTTAATTTGTCCAATCCCGCCTTCTGATTTTGACACTTCTTTAACATCCCAATCTCTGGATTGAGCATATTTTGTGTACATATTTGAAAGTTCAGCGGCAAACAACCCTGCTTCGTCTCCGCCTGCACCAGCGCGGATTTCAATAATTGCTGTTTTCATTGTGGGTATTTTAACACATGAACGGGTAGGGAGATAAGGGAGATTAAGGGTAACCAACCGCTACGCGGTTGGTTAATGGTGCCGAGGGGGGGACTTGAACCCCCACGGTCGGTAAAGACCAGTAGTTTTTGAGACTACCCTGTCTGCCAATTCCAGCACCTCGGCATCTGCTATACTAGTTTAGCATATGAAAAATATGGAAACAATTTTAGATGCGGTTAAACAGGCTGGAGGTAAGGCAGACTATATTGATGTTCGAATTGAAGAAACAGAAAGCACTACAATTTCTGTTAAGGGTGAGGATATTGAAAACATCTCCCAGCCAATTGTGCGCGGTGGAACTGTTCGTGCTTTTTGCCAAGGGGGTTGGGGCTATGTGTCGTTTGCTTTAAACTTGCAGAATGCAAATATTGAAGATTATATTGCCTCTGCTGTTAGTTCGGCAAGGCTGTTGGGCCGGAAAGGTGGAAAGCTTGCTTCTGTACCAGTTGTAGAAGATAAAGTTTACGCTGATCTTAAGAAAGACCCCCGCAAAGTTTTGTTAGAAGAAAAAGTAAGTTTAATTGCCAGCTATAATAAGATTTTGTTAAGTCTTCCTGATATGCAATCTACCCAGTTTACTTATTTGGACAGGATGAAAAAGAAATATTTTGCTTCTAGCGAAGGTGCTTCTGTTTATCAGGAACAGCCGCGGATTATCCTCGGGGTTTCTGCAGTAGCTAGAAAGCTGGATAATGTTCAAGCTGTTGGGCAAAATTTTTACTCAATTGACTCTTATGCAGGTTTGGAAAACCTTGACAATGAAGTTCTAAATTTGGGTGAAAAAGCAGGGGAACTGTTAATAGCTCCTCCAGCAAAAAGCAGTGTCGGTACTGTTGTTTTGGGACCTGCTATGAGCGGTTTGTTTGCCCACGAAGCGTTTGGGCATTTATCTGAAGGGGATTTTATTTATGAAAATGAATCTTTGCAGGAAGTTATGCAGTTGGGGAGAAGGTTTGGCGGCGATTTGCTGAGTATTGTTGATGATCCTGCTTTGCCCCAGTACGGGTATTATCTATATGATGACGAAGGTGTTCGCAGTCAAAAAAAGTATTTGATTAAAAACGGTCTTTTGCACAGTCGCTTGCACAACAGGGAAACCAGTAAAAAAATGGGTGAACGCGGCGCTGGCAACGCCCGTGCTGTTGGGTATGACAACCCTCCTTTGGTTAGGATGTCTAATACATATATAGAACCTGGCGAAAGCAGTTTAGAAGAGCTGGTTGCTGATGTGGATAACGGTATTTTGACTCACAAGTGGCTAGGCGGTAATACAGACAGGGAAATGTTTACTTTTACAGCTGGTTGGGGGCAGATTATTGAGAATGGTGAGCTGGGGGAACTTGTTCGCGATGTTAAACTGACTGGTAATGTTTTTACAACGCTGCAGAATATTGATGGGGTTAGTAAAGGCTTGCGTTGGGAGCCGGGTTATTGCGGTAAAGGTGGCCAGGGAGGTTTACCGACAGCTACTGGAGGACCTTTTGTTCGTGTGCGTGGGGTTAAAATCGGAGGCAAGTGAGAGAATTGTAAGAGGGGTATGGTTTGACCTTTATAAAGAAACAGTTTACCAAAATGCTTTTGGTAATAAGTTGGAAGATAAAGGATTGGCTGTTAAAAGAGAGGTAAGAATACCTGGGCTAAACAAGATCGGCAGCAATTTTGGCAAACCGGGAGGTGTGGAAATTATAGGTCGGCGTAAATTTCGGCGCATTTCTGTGTTATTACTATGGAAAATAAATTTGCATATAAATTACTAGATTTAGCAGGGAAAAAAGCACCGCAGGTGGAGGTTGTTTTAAGTACTTCGCGGGATTTGGAGGTTTCTTTTGAGCATAATGAATTAAAGTATATTCAGGAGGATTATACTTCCTCTTTAGGTTTGCGTTTGGTTGCGGATAAAAAAATTGGGGTGGCATCCACTAACTATTTGGAGCGTTGGCAGGATTTGCTGCCATTAGCTTTAGAATCTGCCCAATTCGGTCCGGAAGCGGTTTTTGATTTTGCCACTCCTGCTGAGTTTCCTTCTGTGTTAACCTATCACCGGCCAGCAAGCAGTTTGGCACCTCAACTATTGGCTGAGCGGGGTAGGGAAGTGGTTGAAGATTTTAAAGAGTTCCGGTCGGATGTTTACACTAACCTTACGTTTAATTCGGGTTCTGGAGCCAGTTTGTTTTGTAACAGCAGTGGTTTGGAGTTGGAGAAGGAAAAAACTTATTTGCAGTACACAGCTTTTTGGGATTTGGTTAAAGACGGTGATATGCTGCAAATTTGGGAGGATTCTGCCAGCTGTAGAGATGATTTGGATCTTGGTTATTTATCCCAGAAAGCGAAAAAGAAAATTCAATTGGCCGATGAGCAGGCGCAAATGTCTAGCGGGCAGTATCCTGTTGTGTTTACTCCTGCTGCTTTTAGTGCTCTTCTTTCTTATATAACCCGCTCTCTAAACGGGAAAAATGTTGTTAAAGGTGTTTCCCGTTTGGGTGATAAGTCAGGAAAGCAGGTGTTTGATTCCCAGTTTAGTGTTGAGGATGACGGTCTTTTGGATTGGAAAGTAGGATCTGCGAAGTTTGATAGTGAAGGTGTTCCGGTTAGAAAGTTAAGTTTAGTTAAGGGTGGTTCAGTGGAGAACTTTTATTTTGATCTTTGGAGTGCTTCTAAGTTGGGTGAAGTAAGTACAGGGCACGGTGCCCGGGGTGTGCATTCTGCTTTGGCTACTCCTTGTTTGCATAATGTTTTGGTATCCGGTGGAGAAAGAAGCTTTGATGATATAATTAACAGTATTAAGGTAGGTGTCTTAGCAGAGCAGTTTTTGGGTGCTGGGCAGGATAATCCCTACAACGGCGACTTTTCTATGAATCTTAATTTAGGATATAAAATAGAAAATGGCAAACTAGCAGGTAGGGTAAAGGACACGATGATTGCTGGTAATATTTTTGATCTGCTAAGAGATTGCTTGGTTGAGTTGAGTAGCGAGCGGGAATGGGTTGGTGGTAGAAAACTGCTCCCTTACGTTGTTTTAGATAACGTTGCTGTTACCTAACCAAATTTGTAAACTTGTGGTAACGAAAAAACAGGCTATATGATTATATTCACGCTTGGCCCAGTTACATTGACTACTGCTACTGTTTCTGGTTTTGTAGCTGTTTTTACGTTCACATACGGGGTTTGGCGGAGAGGGCAGCAGTTTGGTTTTAACACTGAAAAGTTATTTGATTTTAGTTTGGTTTTCCTTGCTTCTGGCGGTGCCGGTTTTTTAGTTACTCCTTATTTAGGTGCTATACTTTCCGTTTTGGTTGGGTATCTTTATTTGAATAAGCAAAAGTATTCGTGGCGGAAGATTTCGCGGGTGGTAGCTCCGGTTTTTTTCCTATCTGGTGCAATATTTTTTGCTGGTTTTTTAAGCTTGACCTTAACTCTTTTGTTTGCTATTTTCGGAATAACTCTTTTGGTATTTGAGCAGTTGGAGTTGTTCATGGACGCTGCGTTCTTTTGTTTAGCTGTTCTTTTTTTGAGCGGCTTGCAAATTTATTGGGCAGAGGGTCCTGTTGTTTTGTCTGTAAGTATAATTTTGTTTGGAATAAGTGCTATGACTGCATTGAAATTAACCCGGAATCCAGAATTAACCAAGGAGCTTTTGCAGCAGATTAAAGATAAGTTGCAGAGGCAGGAAAAGGATATAAAAGACGAACTCCGTGATTTAGAAGGTCAGGATCCTTATCATGTACCAGGTCGGGAAAGTTATGATCCTGAGGAAGATGTGTTGGAAGATCAGGAGCATGAACGCTTAGAGATTTTGAAGGGCCGGCTGCGCAGTTCTTTGAATCAGGTCCAAAAAGCTCTATCTGCTATTAAATCTAGCAATTACGGTACCTGTCAGAAGTGCGGTAAACCCATTAGTAAAGAGAGATTATTAGCCCATTCTGCTACCGAACTTTGTCGAGAGTGTGCTGAAGAGGAAAACGGCAGCGAGGGCTAGAGAGCTTAAGTCAGATTTAGGTTTTTTTGAATGAGTGTTGCAGTAGTATCTTTATTAACAATTGCCTGCGATCAAGCTGTCAAGTTTTTTATTACTAATTTTTTTCCATTCTTAGTTTTTTATAATTCCGGGATTGCTTTTGGTTTATTATCTGCCCAAGATGCTGGCGTTATTTTAGTGCTTTCTTTGTCATTTTTAATTGTTGTTTTCTTTCTGAATTGCTTTCTCGCGTTTAATAAATACAGCTCCGGTAATATAGTGGATATTGTTGCTTGGGGGTTATTTATTGGTGGTGCTGTGAGTAATCTTTTGGACCGGTTTTTCTACGGGGCTATTGTTGATTTTATTGTTTTTAACTCTTTTTATACTTTTAATTTAGCTGATTTTGCTTTAGTTTTCGGGATTGTTATTATAAGTACGCGAATGCTAAAATAGCAGATAACGTGGCCGCCGCGGTTTTCTCTGCAAAATATTGCCGGGAAGGGCACACTCAAGAATTTTAAGAGATAAAAATGGACACAACGTACAATCCTAACAAATACGAAGACAAATGTTACCGATTTTGGGAAGAACAGGGGTATTTTGAACCGCAGATTGATTTGCAAAAAGAGCCGTTTGTGATTACATTGCCTCCTCCTAATGTTACTGGCGGGCTGCATGCTGGACATGCGATGTATGTTTTGGAAGATATTATGATCCGCTATCACAGAATGAAAGGTGATCCTACTTTGTGGCTGCCCGGTTTTGATCACGCTTCTATTGCTGTTGAATATTTGGTTACCAAACAGCTTTTGGAAGAGGGTAAAAGTAAACAGGAAGTAGGTAGAGAGGTTTTTCTGGACCGGGCAGAGAAATTTGCCGACGAATCGAGAAACTACATCCGCTCCCAACTGAAAAAGCTGGGGTTTTCCCTCGACTGGTCCCGCGAAGCATACACAATGGATGAGCAAAGATCAGAGGCTGTAAATGAAGCTTTTAAGCGGCTCTACGAAAAAGGGTTGATTTATAAGGACGATTACATTGTTAATTGGTGCCCTGATTGCGGAACAGCAATTAGCAATTTAGAAAATGAGTACCAGGAAGAAGCAGCTACTTTTTATTATATTAAGTACGGAGATATCACTATTGCTACTACAAGACCGGAAACTATGTTTGCAGATGTTGCTGTTGCAGTACACCCTGAAGACCCGCGGTATCAGGACAGGGTGGGGGAGACAGTGCCGCTTCCTCTTACTGACCGCGAGTTGCCGGTTATTGCTGACGAAGCTGTTGATCCCGAGTTCGGTACTGGAGCTTTAAAGATTACTCCCGCTCACGATGCTACAGATTTTGAAATTGGGGAACGTCACAACTTAGAATCACCTAAAGCGATCAGCAGAGAAGGTAATCTTACTGAAATTACTGGGAAATATGTAGGTATGGCAGTTGAGGAAGCGCGGTCTGCAGTGGTCAATGATCTTAAAGAGCAGGGGTATCTGGAAAAAACAGAGGAGCTGGTTCACCGTGTGGGGCACTGTCAGCGCTGCGGCACAAATACAGAGCCGATGGTTTCTAAACAGTGGTTTGTGGCAACTACTAAGCTTGCAAAGCCGGCGATAGAAGCTGTAAAAGAGGGGAAAATTGAAATTCTGCCTAAACACTTCGAAAAGGTATTTTTCCACTGGATGGAAAATATTCACGATTGGTGTATTTCACGTCAGCTCTGGTGGGGTCATCCAATTCCTCTTCAGGGGGAGGAGGATGTGCTCGATACTTGGTTTTCTTCCAGTTTATGGCCGATTAGTACATTAGGCTGGCCTGGTACAAACGCTTCGCGTTTGTCCTTAGGAATTTCGGGTTCCACCAGAAATTCCACAGCGCTTGATGATTTTGAATATTTCTACCCCACCACTGTTCGGGAAACAGGCTATGATATTTTATTCTTTTGGGTTGCTAAAGAAATAATGATGTGTATAGAAATGACAGGTAAGGTTCCTTTTAGAAAGATTTATCTGCACGGGCTTGTCCGTGATGAGCAGGGGCGGAAGTTTAGCAAAACAAAAGGGATTGGCTTTGACCCGTTGGAGATGATTGAACAGTACGGTGCTGATGCTCTGCGGATGGCATTAGTTGTGGGTAGTGCTCCTGGTAATGATATTTCACTTGGCGAAGATAAAATCCGCGGTTACCGTAATTTTACAAATAAGCTGTGGAACATTGCCCGGTTTATTTTAATGAATTTTCCGCCAGAGGCGGATGGACCACTGGAAGAGGAGGGGAGTGTCCCTTTTTACAGTAAAGAAATGGAAAGTGAGCTGGAAGAAAAAGATTTGCAAATTGTCCGCGATTTGGAAAATTTAATTATTGAAGTAAATAAGAATTTTGAGAATTTCCGATTTGATTTAGCAGGTGAAGATATTTACCAGTTTGTCTGGCACAGGTTTGCAGATGAGTACATAGAGTACTCAAAAGATAGAATTCAAGACGGGGATAGAGTTGTTTTTTCCGTTTTGCGCCACGTGTTTTTAAACAGTATTAAGCTTCTGCATCCTTTTATGCCTTACATTACTGAGGAGTTATGGTCGCGGTTTCCGCGTCGGAGTGACGAAGCGCTGATTATAAGCAAGTGGCCGAATGCCGGAGACAGCTAGAAGGAATTAAATTATTGGTAATAGGTTCTAATAGGACAAATAAGACTTATGGAAAAAGGAATACTTTTTATAAACTACAAACTTTATCCGCAGGCGGCTGGTGTGAAAGGTGTGGAGTTAACAAGAAGAATTGCTGCTGTTGCTTCTGAATATCCAGATGTGCAGGTAGCTGTTTCACCGCAGGTTTTGGATATAAGGGAAGTTGCAGATTCCGGGTTGAAGCTAACTGCTCGGCAGGGGGATGCGGAAATTGAAATTTGGGCGCAGCACTGCGATGCTGCAAGCGAGGGGAGAGGTACCGGCTATATTACTCCTGCTGGATTAAAAGAGGATGGTGCAGACGGTGTTTTTTTAAATCACAGTGAGCATCCTTTTCAGCGGTTTGGTGATTTGCAAAAAGCTGTGGAAATGTGCAAAAAAAACAGTTTGTCAGTTCTTATCTTTTCACCCGATATTAATCATTTGAAAAAGGTTTTAGCGTTTCCTGCTGATTTCTACGCAATTGAGCCCCCGGAATTAATAGCAAGTAAAGACAGTTCTATTTCAGATTCCCAGCCAAGCCTGATTTCTAAGTCGGTAGAAATTGTTCCTAGCGGTACGTTAATTGTTGGTGCTGGCATAAAGAGCAAAAAGGATGTGGAAATTGCTTTGCAGTTGGGCGCTTGCGGTGTTGCTGTTGCGTCAGATATAGTTAAAGCAGAAGATCCCAAACAGGAGATTAGAGAGCTGCTGGAAGGTTTTGGTTAACCGGGCCGGTTTTATGTATATTAAGAATAGGGAAAATCCTTGCAAAAAGCGGGGTGCGGGAAATTCTAAGTTCGTGTCTTTTATTAGAAGTTTTTAGCAAAGGGGGTGAAATATAAAATGGAGAAAAAGGTAGGTACCGTAACCCATTACTATACTAATTTGGAGGTGGCAATTGTTGAAGTTTCTGGTTCTCTCTCGCTGGGTGACCTGATTCGGATCCGCGGAGCAACAACGGATTTTACCCAAGATGTTACCTCTATGCAGATTGAGCGTGAAGATATTGAAGAAGTAGAAGAGGGGGAAGTTATTGGATTGAAAGTAGAGCAGCGAGTACGTGAGGGTGATGAAGTATATTTACTCGAGGAGGAATAGTTGAGCAAGGAATTTGAACAGGAACCAAAAGTTGTTTATAACGACAGTTTTGTGTTAGTGGTTAATAAACCAGTGGGTTTAGTGAGTGTGCGTGCTGACACTGTTAAAGAACCGACTTTGCAGGATTGGTTGGAGACTGAGACTGGAGCTTTTCCCCCGTCTGCAGGCTCTATGCGAGGGAGGAATAGTATTTGGAAAGGTGATGCAGCAGAGGAGTTTTTTAAAAGGTCGGGTATGGTACATAGATTGGACAAGGAGACATCGGGACTTGTTATTGTTTCAAAAAATATTGGTTCCTATACTTTTTTAAAGCAGCAGTTTAGAGAAAGAAAGGTGAGAAAAGAGTATCTTGCTTTAGCTTACGGTGCTGTTGCCAGGAAAGGTGTTCTGCGGAAACCTGTAGGTAGAAGCAAATTTAATCCGCAAAAAATGGCGATACGCCGTGGTGGAAAGAAATCAGTAACTTATTGGAGGAGAATAGCCTTATTTGCTGATTTAGAGGAAGCGAAAAGATGTTTGCAGGTGGATTATTACGGTTTAAGATTAACAACAAGGGCTGGATCGGATGTCGGGGAGTTTTCTTTTTTGAAGCTGTTTCCCAAAACAGGTCGGACTCATCAAATAAGAGTGCATTTGGTTTCTATTAATCACCCTGTTGTCGGTGACCCCGATTATAGTGGACGCCGTCGTTTTGCAAGGGATGCAGATGTATTTGGAAGGATGATGTTGCACGCTCAGAGTGTTGGGTTTGTTCATCCGGAGACAAAAGCATGGATGCAGATTGTGTGTTGATATAATTTATTTTTTCGTTAATTGTTATAACTAGGTACTTTTAATATTGATTCCAATTAACAAACTTACCTGCTCAAATGGCAAGAAGAACAAGAAAAAAAACCAGTTCATGGAAGAAGCTTAGGGCTAAGTTTAGATTACAGAGAAAGCTACGCGTATTCCTACTATCTGTTATTACTGTTGTTGCTACAGCTAGCATTTTATCTTCTTTAGCATTAGTTAATTTTTTTAAAGCACCTCTAGCTGAGGCGCGCGGTGGTGTTGGCAGGGGCGTTGATTGGAATGGGGAGGGGCATCTTAATCTTGCTTTGGTTGTTTTAGATGAGTTGGAAAAGCCGCAGGCAAAGGTGCTGAAACTGCACATTCTTTCTGTTGAACCGGGGGAGAATAAAGTAGCTGTTGTAAGTGTTCCTACTAACATTGTTGTTGATGTGCCTCTTGGTTTTGGCGAGAGATCTTTTTCTGAAGTTTATGCTTTAGGTAGTTCTGTTGCTCCGGCAAGTAATGTTTCTTTGCTTTTAAGGACTTTGGGATTGCATTTAAATATTTCTGTTGATGGTTATCTGCTTACAGATAGTGCTGGAGAAGAATTGCTTTCTGTGGACAAACCGCTAGGGTATCAGTTGAGTAAACGGTGGGAAAGGAGCATAGCATTGCTTCGCAATGTTGGTACGGTGCGTCAATATGTGCATACTAATTTAACATTTAAAGAGCTTGTCCGTTTGGCTAATTTCTTTTGGAAAGTAAGAGAGGATCAAGTTCAGTCTGCGGAATGGGGTTTGGAGGATGGCTATTCAAGTAGCTGTTTGTTTTGTGAGCAAGAAATTGAGAGCGAGAATTTGCGCATTATGGTTTTGAACGGAACTAACCGAAGAGGGTTGGCTGGTTCAGTATCTGAAATTATTGATTTTTTAGGTGGTAATGTTGTTGAGGTTGGTAATGATCAAAACCAGCATCGGTTGCAGAGTGTTTTGTTTACTTCTGATCCTGATACTTACACTGTACAGCGTTTGGCCTCTGTGCTGGATATTTCTGCTATACAGCTTCCGCCCAATGATTTTTACAAAAGAAGTGATCTTGTTATTGTCTTGGGAGAAGATTACGGTAGGTAAGTCATCCTTCCGGTTCACTTCATAGGCCTCTTAGTTATAAACTAGCTAGTAGAATTGAGATTAATAATAGTGTGCGCTTTGCCACTCGCTGAGCAATTTTTCCGTTAAGCGAGCTTCTTTTGAAAAGGGGGTATTAAAATCATCAGCGGGGCTATTTTGGCCCCGCTGTGAAGAAAGGAGAGAGACTTTCCTCCAACCCCCTAAGGGGCTAGAGTATAGTAAATATAGCATTATTATTGCTGTTTGTCAAATTTTTGGTGAATTGTCTAAACCAGTAGTCAAGGCAACCATGTTAGTATAAGTTACTCTTTAATTTATTGCCCAAATTCTGCTATAATAGGTCAACAGGAGGGACTCTGTACTTAAATATGCTATTACCTTCCATGAAACAGTTAAAAAACACTTTAGGAACTACTTTCCCGGATTCTGATCGGGACGAGGGGATCTTATTGGGGATTAAGGTTCCTAAAGGTTCGGAGAAGATGCCGTTAGCTGCGGAACAGATGTTTGCTGCGCTTCACGGGCTTTTGCGGCTAACTCCGGAAGAGCAAGAGTATCTTGCTTTTGAGATTAGCGGTAGGTCAGAAGGTATCTTCTTTTACTGTTGGATACCAGCTGGTCTTCGCAATTTTGTTCAGGGACAAATATATGCTCAGTACCCTAATGCAGAAATAAAAGTTGTTGAGGATTATGCTACTGCAGATGAATTATCTCAGCGAGTGTCTAATAAGGAGTTGCATACTGCTAGTACTGTTTTGCGTCTAGCCCGCGAGGATTTTTTCCCCGTTCTTACCTTTCCGGACTTCGAAGTTGATCCATTAGCTGGTATTACCGGGGCTTTAGCTGAAGTTAACACTGATGAACAGGTCTGGGTGCAGTTGTTGATCCGCCCAGTAGGCGATGTTTGGCAGGAGGCTGGGCATGCCTATGTAGAAGAAGTACGTACTGGTGGTTCTACTGGGGGTTTTTTAAATCCTTCTGAAATTGCTGCAGGTGTTGCTAGGGAGTTTGGAGAGATTTTAATGCAATTAGGGAAGAGCTTCTTCCATCCTGAAGCAGCGTTTTACGATTATGGTGGTAAATATAGCGATGGTACTGTACGGTTGAGCAGTGGGCAGGAACTGGCTTTGGAATCAATTGAGCGCAAGCTTAGTCGTTTGGGTTTCGAAGCGGCAATCAGGGTTGTGGCGATAGGTTCTAGTATAGAAGATGCTCGTTCCCGTTTACGGGCAGCGGTAGCTTCTTTTAGGCAGTTTTCTAGCACACAGTTGAATTCCTTCGAGTCTTCCTCTATTGATGAGGATAGCTTGTCCTCCTTACTGGGTTATCAAAACAGGCGTTTCCCTAAACAATCTAGTATTTTGACGACTGAGGAGTTAGCTTCGGTTTTTCACCTTCCTAATGTTACAGTAGAGACTCCTGCTATTTCTTGGTCAACTTATCGTAAAGGCGAGCCTCCTCTTAATTTACCTGTTGAAGACTGTACCTATTTTGCAAAAACGACTTTCCGCGATAGGATGAGTAAATTCGGTATTAAACGAGATGACCGCCGCCGCCATTTTTATGCAGTTGGTAAAACAGGATGTGGTAAATCTACTATGTTTGAGAATATGGCGGTTCAGGATATGGAAAATGGAGAAGGTGTGGCTGTTTTAGATCCATTGGGTGATACTGTGGAGCATCTTTTAGAAAGAGTACCTGGCCACCGGGTTGATGATGTTGTTATTTTTGATCCTTCTGATTATAACCGTCCTGTAGCCTTGAACCTCTTAGAGTGTCCTGAGCCTACACAGAAGAATTTGATGGGATCGGGAATTGTTGATGCTTTTAAAAAACACTTCTCTTTCTCTTGGGGGCCCCGCTTGGAGTATTTGCTTAATAATTCAATTTTAACTTTGCTGGAAGTTCCAAACACTACTATTTTAGGAATTACCCGGCTTTTGTCTGACATTAATTATCAGAAATATATTGTTTACCAGATAGAAGATCCAGTTTTGCGTGAGTTTTGGATGCGTGAATATAAAGATATGCGTAGTAATCAGCGCTTGATTACGGAGGCAGTGGCACCGATTCAGAACAAGGTGGGTCGGTTTTTAGGTTCGACAACTATCCGCAATATTGTGGGGCAGGCTAAATCTACTATCGATCTTTGGGAAATTATGAATGAGGGGAAAATTTTGTTTGTTAATTTATCTAAAGGAAAAATTGGAGCGGATAACGCGAACCTGCTCGGTTCTTTGTTAATTTCCCGGTTAAACTTTATGGCAATGCGCCGCGCCCATATTCCGGAGTCTGAGCGACGTGACTTTAATCTTTATGTGGACGAGTTTCAAAATTTTGCTTCTGGTTCTTTTGCTTCTATTCTCTCTGAGGCGCGGAAGTATCATCTTTGTTTGCATTTGACTCACCAATACATTGCCCAGATTCCTGAGGAGATGCGAGATGCTGTTTTTGGGAATATAGGTACAACAGTTGCTTTTGGGGTTGGGGGGGGAGATGCGGAAATTTTGGCTACGGAATTTGCTCCTGTTTTTGAGGAGGAAGATTTGATCTCTCTTGAGCGTTACAATATTTATGTAAAGCTGTTGATTGATGGTATGTCTTCGCGACCTTTTTCTGCTGTTACTTTGCCCCGGATGGGGGAGGATACTGGCAACAAGGAGGAAGTTGTAGAGCGATCAAGGCAAAACTATGGAGTAGATGTGGATACTGTTGAGAGAAGGATTGAGAAATGGATGGAAAGGGAATTTAATTTAGGTATGGCAAAAGCAGAAGAGGCTCGCGGCCGGAAGATGGAAGCTCAAAAGAAGGATAATGATACTAGTGGCGGTTCCCAGCCCAAGCAGATTCGTGAAGTGGATAAGCAGGAAGTGAAGCAACAGAAAGAGATAAGAGGCGAGGTAGATTTGAGAGGGAAGTGACCCAGTTGGAGAACGAAGAACATTACTGCTGTTTCTGATTGAGAAAGCGGGGCGGTGTGAAAATTGAACTTTTACGTTGTTAAGGAGGTGACGTTATATGGCACAAAAAAAGAATGAGAACCGTACTTTTGAGGAAAATATTCGGTTGCTGCAGCAATCTTTAAACGGCGCGGAAGCTAGTATAACTATGGCAAAAAGAATTCTTAACGATCTGATTGGTAGTTCAGTTGGTGAAAAGTCAAAATCGGGAAAAGCAAAGCCGAAAATATATGAAGGCGTAGAAGGAGTTTTTGATGGGCAGTTTATGGTTACGGAAGAGGGGAAACAGTTCCAGGTTCCGGAAAACTATGCTTCAAAATCTCTTTTGGTATACGGTGATAAATTGAAGTTGGTAGAGGAAAAAGGGAAGCAGCTCTTTAAGCAGGTTAATAAAGTAACAAGGTATAAAACAAACGGTGTTTTAGTAAAGAAAGAAGGGCGTTGGGCTGTGGTTACTGATGCGGGATCTCACAGAGTACTGCCTGCTTCTGTGTCTTATTATGAGGTGAAAGAAGGGGATGAATTGGTAGTTGTGCTACCGGAGGATAATAAATCTGCACCCTTTGCTGCTGTTCAGGAAGTTATTAAGAAGAAGGAATCAGAGGATAATGATGAGAAGGGGGGAAGCAGGCGAGAAAAGGAAAAGCCTCTGAAAAAAAAAGAGAAGCCGGAGGAAAAAAAGAAGATAAAGAAAAAGGATAAGAAAAGCAAACAAGAGGAGCAAGATGTTAAGAGTTTAAAGAAATCTGACCAGGAGGATAAGCCTTTAGTTCGGAAAGATGAGAAGATTGTTGCTGAAGGAGACTTGCGTTGAATTTCTGGTTCGGGGTGCAAAGTCCACTTGCCACTTTTTGTCAGCTACTATATCCTTGATTTTACAATGTCAGGTCATAATAAATGGTCGAAAGTAAAACACATTAAAGCTGTGGAGGATGCTAAGAAAGGGAAGGCCTTCTCCAAAGCATCAAGAGAGATTGCTGCAGCTGCTCGTCAGGGCGGGGCTGATCCTGAAATGAATTCTGCTCTTGCTGCAGCTATTGAACGTGCGAAAGAGGTAAATATGCCTAAGGATAATATACAAGCAGCTATAGACCGCGCAACAGGAGAGGGGATAGAAGGCGGTTTAAAGACTGTTATTTTGGAGGCATATGGGCCTGCTGGTGTTGCATTTTTAATAGTAGCATCTAGTGACAACAGAAACAGAACAACTTCTGAGGTGAGGAAGATATTTACTCAATACGGAGGTTCTTTAGGCGATGCTGGTTCCACTAACTATATTTTTGAAAGTGGTAAACCTATTTTTAGGGTTGCCGCAGGTAAAGAAGAGGAAGATAAGATTAGCAAAATTGTTAGTGAACTAGAAGAGTTGCCGGAGATTGATAAGGTTTACTATAATTTAAAGAGCTCGGAATTTCCAGCTGCCTAGAGTAGCGATTCTGGGAATGCTGTTCTGGTTCAGTAATTTAATATATTTATGTCAAAGCGACAAAAGTTTGTACTTCTTTCTGTTCTTCTGCCATTAGCAGTAAGTTCGCTACCCGTATTGGAACAACCTTATATGCGTTGGGGTAGTATTGTTTTGGGTGTTTTTACTGCGATATTGGTTTCTTGGGTGCTCCGTACTGCCCAACCTGAGTTTTATATTCCCCAAGCAACTCTTATTGGTTACGGGTCTATTATTTACTCAATATTACCACCTAATCCTTTTGTTTCGGGTTTGTATATATTAATTATTACAATAATTTTTTATTTACTGCTTTTATCTTCAAACGTGTTTCTGATATCTAGAGAAAAATTAATTCCACTGCTGTCAGCAGCGCAGAGCGTTTATTTTGTTTTGATTGTTCTGGTTTATTTGTTTTCAATTGCGGCTGTTTATAAATTGGATTTTCCTTTAGTTATTCAGTTGGGTCAATATTTTGCCTTAACTTTTGCTCTTACCTGGGCGTTTATTAATGCAGTTTTTATTGATAAAAGCGAAATAGAAAGGGTGCTGATCCCTGCAGCTCTTATTTTAACTGTGTTAGGTTTTCAGTTAGCACTTTCTTTAAGCTTTTTCCATTTAACAGCTTTAAGGCGCGCTGTTGTCTTAACTGCTGTTTTTTATTCTTTTTTGGGGATTTTGCAGCACTATTTGCAGGGTAAGCTTTACAAGCGCGTTCTTTACGAGTACTTGGTAACAGCTTTGTTGGTGGGTGTTCTTCTTATTGCTGCTGAGCACACTGGTATTTCATTTTTTAATCAGTAGGCGTAACAAAGCAGTATGCAAGTAACAGCTTGTTAGTTTTTAAATAACAAACGACAGCTGTAGTTGCAGTTTTTTGCCGTTATAAGAGCAAAAAGTAGGGAAGAGGGTAACGTTTGGATTTTAGTGCTCTTCTGGCAAGTAGGGAAGAGGAGTGCTAACGAACGTATACAGGTCCTATAACAAGTAGGTAGCTCATAGTATTTATAGGTCCTATAATTTTGGATAACTTTTTATTAATTTTGTGGAAAACTCGGGGGGCAGAAGATAAATAGTGGTAACTTTCACAGTACTTCTGCACCACCATTGTATTATTAAAGTTTATTCCCTAACTCATTAAAAGGTACAAGGTTTTGTGGGTGGAAATTGAAATAGTTTTCTAGTAATACCTTCCCTCTTGACATAAAAATGTGCCCCACTCTATAATTGAGTGTAAGGGATATTATACTCAGTCGGTCTAGCTCCTGATGTTAACAGGTCTTTATTAACAGATGCCTTGGTCTAATAACTTTACTGGTTAAAAAATGAATAAAAATTTAGCTAAATCCCCCAATGAATCCGGCAGCGAATCTGTTTCTGTCCCGCTTCCACTTTTTGATGACTATCTTCTCCATTTGAAGGTTAATAATTATTCTGAAGAGACTATTTACAATTATGAACGGGATCTCAGTATACTGAGTTTGTATCTTGAACAAGAAAAAGTTTCTTTTAACCAAATAGATCGAAAAATTGTTGATAGATACAAGGCATGGTTGAATTCAGAGGACCGTGAGGTCCTCTCAGATAAAGAAATAAGCTTAGAGAGCCTCTCAGCGGCTTCCATAAACCGTATGCTGTCAAGCTTTAGAAGCTACCTTAAATATTTAGTTGAAATGAAGCATAATGTTCCTATTCCACCCGATGCTGTAAAATTGATCAAGACTCCTCGACAGCACCCCCGGGTGGCTGAGCTGGAAGATTTGATAAGTTTGGTTGAGTGTCCTTCCAAATTTGAAGCTGATGAATTGGTTGGTTTAAGAAACCGTGCCGCTTTGGAAGTTTTGTTTTCTACTGGTTTACGTATTTCAGAACTTTTAAGTCTAGATTGTGATCAGATTGATGACAGTGGGAAAATTTTTGTAAGAGGCAAAGGAAAAAAAGAAAGGTTTGTTTATTTGACACCGCGCGCCCAAGAGCATTTACAAGCTTATTTAAGAACGCGTAATGACGATGCGCCTGCTGTTTTTATACCTTATTCCGGGCCAAACGTAAGTAAACCCAATCGCCGTCTTTCTACCAATTATTTGCAGGCAAAGATAAAAGAATACAGAGAAAAGCTGCAGATTAATGTTCCAACCTCAGCACACTCTCTCCGTCATGGTTTTGCAACTTATTTGGCTGAAAGTGGCGCCAATCCAGCAGCTATTCAAATACTATTGGGTCACGAATCCTTGGAAACTACAACCCGGTATGTGCACGCGTCCGATCGTTATGCGGAAGAAACGCATAAGAAATTTCACCCTTTAAAAAGCACTTAGGTTACACAATCCGCGCAGTCTTGATCAGTTTTGATTTGCATATTTTAACTTTTTGTCTTGTTTGTTAACGCGCAGCTGATTGATGGATTGAACTAAGAGACAACTCGAAAAGATAGTTAAAACCTGATTTAGCAGTCCCCTACCCCACTTGCTAAAAAGGGTTATTTTTTGGCTGCTCTCCCCCTTCCAGTCTATAGGGTATTGGTTTACATACATTAACCAGTGCTGTGGGGTTATTCTGAAGATAATTTTTTGGTTATTGCTACTGTTCGTCAGGTTGTTCCGTGGGCTCAGTTTCTTGTTCTTGTGGGGTTGCAGATTCTGTTGCTTCTGGGGCTAATTCTTCGTCCAGATCACCTAGTTCAACATTTAAGTCTTTTTCCTGAGTATCGTAGTCTGTGGAGGTTTCGTCAGTAGGTTTAGCTGCTTCTGTTTCCCCAATTAGGGTTTCAATTTTCCCTTCTTTTACAAGATCAAGCTGTTGCTGTACCTGCGTATATTCTTTGCTCTCTTTTTCTAGCAATGTCAGACTTTTTTGGTAGAATGCTTTTGCTTGTTCAATGTTCCCCATTTTTACTAGAGTTAATGCTATGTTGTAGTAGGTACTAGCTAGGTCTGGTTTTAGGTTGGCTGCTTCTATATAGCTTTGAACTGCCTGTTGATATTGTCCTGTTTTAGCATAAACCTCTCCTTTTGCAATTCGTATTTGTGGATCTGTAGGGTTGCGGGCTATTGCAGCATTGTACGCATCAATTGCCCATTGATCCGCCTCGTTCGCATAGTTTATTAGTTTG
>CAYVIL010000004.1:0-28633 GCA_964451675.1 uncultured Candidatus Saccharibacteria bacterium | reverse complement strand
AGCGCTTGGTTTACATCCAAGAGGTCATAGGTTCGAGTCCTATCAGGCTCACCATTAAACAATTCGCTTTCGGCGAATAGTTTTTAGAAGAATTTGCTTTCGTAAATTCTTCACATATTTAGTACACTAGAAGCAAGTCGCCTACGGCGAATAAATTTTAGAAGTTTTTAGCCAAGCTAAAAACTTCACTATTGTTTGAGGGCGTAAAGCGCTAAATTTTACAAATGTGTTGTATCTGCTATACTTGAAAATAGGATTTAAGGGGCTGTAGCTCAGTTGGCTAGAGCGTTTGCATGGCATGCAAAAGGTCAGGGGTTCAAGTCCCCTCAGCTCCACCAGCTGGGCTAGCCAAGGTGGTCACGGCGCGTGTCTGAAAAACATGAGATTCCGGTTCGACTCCGGAGCCCAGCACCATTAACCAAAACCAAAGGTTTTGATTTTAAAAGAATTTTTGCTTTGCAAAAATTCTTCACAGCGTCAAAAAAAATTATGATTAACGGGGAGTCACGCTTAGCGTGGCTTACGTTGCTAAGTGCGGGAGTAGTTCAGTGGCAGAACGTCTCGTTGCCAACGAGAAGGCCGAGGGTTCAAATCCCTTCTCCCGCTCCAACGTAAAATCTTAGCGAACCAAGGCACTGAGTGCTGCATGGTGAGCTTAGAGATCACGTTGCCCTAAGCAATCCGCCTTCGGCGGATTTTTTTATTTCTGCTAATAATTTTTTAGCCTTCTGTCTCCGCCCTTTACTTACGCTTTAAACAGAGCGAGGCTCTGTTTCCGTAGCGTGGTTATGGGGAGGAGAAGGAGGAGAGTTGGCCGCAGGCTGCTTTTATATCCCGGCCGAATTTGTATCTTTGGGTTACTTTGATTCCGCTTTTTTCTAAAGTACGTTTGAATGTAGTAATTGTTTCTTTTGACGAACCGGTAAAGGCGTCAGTGGGGTTATAGGAAATGAGATTGACTATAATTAGTTTGTCTTTTAATAAATCGGTTAGTTGGTGAGCGTGCTTAACAGAGTCGTTTATACCTTTTAGCATTAAATATTCAATCATAACTTTCCGGTTGGTAATTTTGGTATATTTGTCTATAGCTTCTATAAGACTTTCTATTGGATATTTTTTGTTTAAAGGAATTAGCTGGCTGCGTAGCTGGTTATTGGGTGCGTGTAATGATACTGCCAGGTTAAATTGTTTATCTTCTGTTGCAAATTTACTAATTTTCTCTGGAATACCGGCTGTGGAGATGGATATTTTCCGTGCACCTATCTTCAATGTTGCAGGACTGTTTAAAGTTCGAGCTGCAGCGATGACGTTTGCGTAGTTCAGGAATGGTTCCCCCATTCCCATAAATACTGTATTGGTAACATGCTCTTTACTGTCAGCTAAATATTTTTCCCAGACGAGAACTTGGTTTATAATTTCAAAACTTGTCAAGCTGCGCTTAAAATTCATTTGACCTGTTAGACAGAATTGGCAGCCAACGCGGCAGCCAATTTGTGAGGATACACATGCAGTATTTCGGTTGTCTGTATGTCTCATTAACACTGTTTCTATGTTATTCCCGTTGCTTAGTTCAATAATTGCTTTGTGAGTTTTTGTATCTTTTGAACTTAAAATTTTGTTTGTTTTTGGTATGGGTATCTGTTGGTTCAGTTTGTCTCTAAGAGGTTTGGGGAGGCTTTGTGCTTCTTCCCACGAACTAATTAGCCCTTTGAATAATTCCCCGTAAGCTTGTTTTATTCTGTATTCTGGCTCAGATTTAATTATTTTTTCTAACTTGTCCAACATACTTGATTTTACCACTGGTGTTTACTGCTATGTAGTCTTGCATATGGTAATATTCTATGCTAAATTGCAATCATAAGTGGTACGTAAAGTCTGCTCAAAACTAGAATCCTCTAAGATTGCCCAATTTGTAATTGGTGTTTTAATTGTTACCGGTTTGACAGTTATTGTTTACTGTTTGGTAGTTTGGGCTCAGTCGCCCTTAGTTTATGTGTTGGTAGATGAGTCGGTCGGCTCTAGCTCTTTAGTTGATTATGGTATTGCACAAGCGGGCAAGGAGTATCAGTTTAAGGTTGCTACTTTCACTGAGAAAGATGCCCCTCTTCTACATTCAAATTTTTCATCCAGTTTTTTTGCTGGGTTTAAGCGCCCTTCTTTGGTTATAGTATTTGGTGAAAAGTTTCGAGATTCTGGTACAGCGTGGGCTAAAGATTATCCAGGTATTGATTTCGTTTTTATTAGTCCCAGAGAAACGCAAGGTCTATCTAATGTTGGGTCAGTAACAGTTTCAACTTACGGCGCTAGTTACTTAGCAGGTGTTTTAGCAGTTCAGCAAACGGAAGAGGGCATCATTGGCATTATTATAGGTCAGCGTACTCCTGTTACAGACGAGTACTTGGCGGGGTTCAGCCGCGGTGTATATAGCTTGGATGGGTCTAGAAAAGTACGTGCTGAGTATCTTGCTAGCGATTCTACAGGGTTTAATAATCCTCTTTTAGCCCGTGAAGTTGCTGAGAAGATGTATTCTGAAAACTGCGATGTTATATTTTCGATTGCTGGTAAATCTAATCCTGGTGTAGTTGCTGCGGCGGAAGAATCGGACAGGTACGTAATTTTAGGTGATACTGTCTATGAAGGACCAAGTACGGGAGTATTGCTTGCTTCTGTGTACACAAGTGCGGATACAGCGCTTTATCATGTTATTGATGACTGGTTTGAAGGCGTTTTTTCAAAGGGTGTTACACGGTATGGTTTGGAGCACGGCTACGCCAACCTTGTTTTTAATCCTCGATTTAAGTATTTAATTCCTAGGGTAATGGAATTCAAATCGGAAGCTATTCGTTACGAGTCACTTTTATAAGTCCATTAATTTTGGCTGCTTTTTAGTATAGCTGTAATTGTTGTTCTCTCCTCTGTTTCTACGCTGTAAATTCGCAGTGTAACTCTATCACCAACTTTTTTCTGATTAATAATTTCCGCTAAATTAGTCTCCTCTGTAATTTCTTGTCCGTCTATAGAAAGTATTATATCTCCCTGTTGCAGGCCCGCTTCTTCTGCTGCCGAACCTTCAATTATTTCTGTAATGTAAGCGCCTTGAGGAATTTCGTTTGCTATAGCAGCCCGTTGGGATACTATTTGGTAGCGTATTCCTAAAAAAGGTCTATCAAACTGGCCGGTTTCATTAAAGTTCTCGAGCGATGCTTTTACTACATTAATAGGTATTGCAAATCCAATATTTTCTGCTCCAGTTGTGACCGCGGTATTTATACCAATTACTTCACCTGATAGATTCAAAAGTGGGCCTCCGGAGTTACCAGGATTAATAGCTGCGTCTGTTTGGATAACGTTTTCTAGGGATTCAACTGCATTTCCGAAAGCGTCGCTGGCTGTTATCCCTCGGCCTAGGCCGGAAACAACTCCAGCAGTTACTGTGTGTCGGAATTCGCCCAAAGCTGTTCCAATTGCAACTACCCATTCCCCTACTGCAACTTGGTCGGAATCCCCCAATTTAAGTGGGGTCAAATTATTTTCTTGTATTTGTAAAATTGCTAAATCGTTGGCTGGATCGCGGTAAATTTTTTGTACTTCGTATTCGTTGTCATCTTTGTCTATTATGTAATATATTGCTTCTGTGTCTGCAATAACGTGCTTGTTGGTAACAATTAAACCTTGATCTGTAACTACAAACCCGGTACCAATATTTTTTTGGATTTCCTCTAGTTCTTGTTCAATGTTAAAAAAACGCCTTCTGAACAAGTCTTCTAGACTGTATGAAGGTGTTCTTTGGGTAGTATGGAGTGATATTGTAACTACGGACGGGGAGGCAGTTTGGGCAATGTCTGCAATTGATTGTTCTCCCATTTTTGGTAAAACTAAGCTACTTCTCTGGGATTGCGTATATTGCTGAATTTGCGGTGCACGTTCTTTTAAGAAGTAGTCTAAAGGTTGGATTACAAATAGACGATCTGCAATTGCCCCAGCAAAAAAAGAAACGATAACAATCGCCGCTGCGGAAAGACCAAGCAGAAAAGCTTTGGTTTGTTTATTGTTTAGAATAGGCATAAACTACACCGTAGATTATCACATTTTTTTTCAGTTTTCTACTTTCTTTTTTTATATTTGTTGACATTGATTTTATGTAGCAAACCTTTGAATTTGCTGAGAGAAAGTGGAGAGAAAGTGGGCGGTTAGATTTTATGTAATTTTAGAGAGCTTGTAAGTAGCGGATTTTTCCGTACTGATCGCGGTGGAATTTCCATTTTAAGTAGTCTGATCTCTTTAAAATTTGTTCTATATGTTCTTTTTGGACAGGTACACATTCCATAAATAAGCGACCCTCTTTTATTAAGTGTTTTTTTGCAGTTTGCAAAAAAGGGATAATGTATTTTAGCCCGTCTTTGCCAGCAAGTACTGCGGTTTGGGGCTCGTACTTTAAAACCTCTTTTTGGATATCGGGAGAATTTGCAGAGATGTAGGGGGGATTAGCAAAGATATAGTCGTATTTTTCTGTAATATTGGAAAATATATCTGATTTTAGTATTTCGCAGCGGTTAGAGTTTATGTTGTTTAGCTTTAGATTGATTTTAATTTGCCTGAGGCAATTTTCCTCGCTATCTGCGAAACCGACAGTTGATTTAGGTAAATGTTTTAGCAGAGCAATACCAATGCACCCGGAACCGGAAAAGATGTCAAGAATTTTTAGTTTGGATTGGTTCACTTTCTGCTGGTTCTTAAGCTGGTTAATAACTTTTTTTACCCAAAACTCAGTTTCATTCCGAGGCACCAACGGTTTTTGGGACAGATCAATTTTGCAGCCTAAAAATTCTGTCCAGCCGATGATGTAATCCAGCGGCTCGCCTCTTTTAAGTCTTTCTAAGTCTTTGTGGTACTTGGCGCATTTTCTACCACGGTATTTTATGTTTAGTAGTTGCTGTTCACAATTATTCATTTGTAGTAACGAAATTTATTTTGCGTTGTGGGGTTTTGGAAAAGCAAAAAATTGTTAAAACCCTGCTGAGCCTATTTCAATTTGTTCTGATCGCTCCAGAATTATCTCCGGCTTTCCTTCGTATATTTTAACCGGTCCTCTTATTCGTAGTGTCTTGTTTTTGTATAAACTTTCTGGTGCGTGTGGAAAGCGGTGTTGATCAGAATTAAAAATTACTGCTGTAAAACAGTGCTTCGGGTACGCAGAACCGAAGTTTAAAAATACTGTGTTTGTGCGACTGCGGTACGTATCAACTGCTATTCCTTCTACAATTACTTCTTCTCCAATAAGGGTACCAGCATCACAAACAGGTACTATATCCATTTCAGTTTTCTCCTCAGTTAATTCTTGCCAGCTAATGGGCTCTTTTTCTGCTTCCGATATATGATTACCAGTCTCCGATTCTTTATTGCCAACTTCCGCGTTCTGCTTATTCCATATACACCCGGTTTGTTGTGCTTTTGCAGATTCTTCTGCTTTAATATATTCGCTCCTGTATTTTGCAGTGTTTGAGTAAAAGTGAGCTTTTGCTAATCCTTCCTTTACTAATGTCAGACCAATATCCAAGCTGTCAACAAAAGCGTACCGAAGGTAGCGGCAGTATTTGTCAACATCTTCTTGACCCTGTTCCAGGGCAATTTTTTTGTCCAGTATTAGATCTTCAAGGCGGGATTTAGCATTTTCGTAGCAGTAATCTCCTCTTTCATCTGCATCAATGCCTATTAATCGTACTGAATAATCCCCTTCAATAACAAGTGTATCTCCATCAATAACTTCAATTACTTTTTTTGAAGCATTGTTTTTTAACGGAGGAATGTGTGCGCACTCTGCTGAGCGCGGTGTCTGTCTGCTGCGTAATCCAAAATATAAACCGGCCCCGATAAATGCAGAGCCGAGCAGTATGGATAAGATTATTTTCCCGTTTTTAGTTAGTTTCATCTCTTTTGTACTTGCTTCTATTCGTCTGAAGAGCATATCCCTTCAGGATGCTGTTGTTACTGTGTTAATTTAGATGTCCAATTCTATATTTTGATTTTGAGGTTTTCTGTGGACTTCTTTTTCTGCTTGTTTAAATGCGTTTCTGTATGCGCAGTATTCGCAATCTGTGGCTGGCTCTGGCGGTTTATTAGAGTCTAGGCACTCCTTAATTTTGTACAAAGTAGGCTCGACCCAAGTATCGTCTCCTTCGTGTGCAAGTATGCTAAGTTCAAATTCCAGCCTGCCGTCAAACTTTGGTCTGTTTCTACCTGCGTTAGCGTAGACGAAATAACCTGTGTTGGAAACATTAAAACCATTTTGGCGGAATATCCACTGATAAATTTCTATCTGTTTTTTGTACCCTTGTTTATATTTGTCATCTAGGCTTAATTCTTTGGTGGTTGATGTTGATTTATAGTCTACAATTACCAGCTCGTCCTTAGAATTTTTCCAAAGATCATCTATTATTCCGCTGATCTCTAAATTTGTCGGTTTGTGTAACACACAAGCTCCTTTGTAATTGTGGTGATCATCACGCCATTCCGGTAATTTGGGATGGTTAAACGGGACTGCATCAATTCCATATTTTTCCATTAGTTCGTGCTTTTCCCCGTTTTTGCGTAACAAGTCGAATTCGTTTTTTAGTAAAGAATCGACGGCTGAGTTTAGACTGAATGCAGGCCAGGAGGGCCGGTCAACACCCAGCTTGCGGTCAAAATAAAAGCATCTTGGGCATTCTAAAAAGCGGTCAATTCTGTATCTACTTAATCTGTAGGGTTTATTTGTATTAGTGTAATAGCGGTTGCCGTTTCGTCTGTAAGCCATAGTTTATTGTAACAAAAAAAATCCTCTGCTGAATGTCGATGCTTTTCTAGCAGAGGTTTAGCTATTTAAATTGTGGCCATGATTTGGCAAATATGGATTGTTTCTTTTAGATCCCCTCCGTTGTCCATGACAATAATTTCAGCACTAACAAATCCGGGACAACCTTCATTGCCACAAGCAAGACAGCAAGTAAGAGGTACTCTTGCGGCAATTTTTGCTGAGCACTGAGCAACTTCGTAACGAAGAAGTTCAATTACATCTGTTGAGTGCTTATCTACAACTGATTGTGTAGTTTTGTGCATCTTCCCTCCTTATTGTCTTGTAATTCCCAACCGCTTATAAAAACTATTATACCTAAAGTGTAAACCAAAGTTAAGCTTTGGTTTACTAGTGGCTTATAGCGTGGTTTTTAGTGCAGCAATAAGCGCTTCTAAAATTGAATTAAAGTCTCCTTTTAATTTCGCGCCGGCAGCGTTAAAGTGACCGCCGGAAGATTCGGTTACTTTAGCGAGCAGGTTGGGTAGGTTGATTTTGTTATAGATTACACTGCCCCGTGCAGAAATTGTTATTACTCCCGGCTCATCTTCGTAAATCAAAAAGCCTCTTGGATACCCTTTTATTGCGAAAGATAATTCATGGTTAAAGCTGTCTTTCAAAGCCCGCAGCTTTGCAGTATCAATTCCTTCTTCTTTAATTGCAGAGAAAGGCAAAGATAAAAAGACAGATCCCAGATTGTCTTCGTACTCTATGTTTTCTATTGCAAAAGCAATCATTTCTAGTTCATCTTTGCTTTTGGAAAAGAAGTATTTTTCTAAAGTTTCGGCGGGGTCTGCTCCCTTTTTTAGGAGGTTTGCTGCTAGTTCCAGAGTATTGGGCACTGTGTGCCATCTGAAATTGCCAGTGTCTCCGATTAAGGCAGCGTATCCTAATGTAGCTAGTTCTGGCGTTAGGCGCTCCACCGGTATTATTTGACTAAAGAGCACTTCTGCTGTTGAGCTTGCATTCTTGTCAATTATTGTTAAATCACCGAGCGGTTGTTCTTGTTTTTCGTGGTGGTCTATCTGAATAACTTTCGGCAAAGTTTTTGGATCGGGTACTGAGTGCAGTTCTAAATCTTGGTGGAATTGCCCCCATGTTGAGCCGTCCAAAAGAATCAGGCAGTCAAAGTTTTGATTTTTTAAATCCTCCGCTGTGTCCCCGTCTTCCAGCTCGTTAAAGTAAGGTAGATGTTGATAAAATCCCCTTTGGGCAGCAATTATTTTTTTTGGGAATTTTGCTCTAACTTTTTTCCCCAGTTGTTCAAGGTATTTTTTGAGAAGCAGGCTGCTGGCAACGCAGTCGAGGTCCAATGGGCGGGATGGAATAATAAAGATTTGTTTGCTGTCTTTAATGTAGTTGTGAAATTGGTCGGATAAGGGCATGGAGGTATTGTAGCATAATGACCGGGATTGGGGCGTAGTAACAGGTTAGTAGTAATTGGTTTAGGTGAGACCTGGAAGCTGGGATTGACGTGATGTCATATCCGCAACTTCCAGGCGTAACGTGCGTCTAGATGATGCGCTCGGCTTGTTTCAGCGATCCAGCGCAACCGGTGGTGCTCGCTGAGAATCTTCCAGTCACCTGGCGGTAACAACCGGGCGATACCTCCAGCAAACCGTGCAAATGGAACCGTGCTGGGTAGACCTCGTCAATCCAGTCTACCAGCAACTCGGTTTGCTTCCCAAATGGCTCGTCTTCCATGCCGCATATGAGAACCGGCATCTTGGCCCCTGGGCTGCTGTTGCGCAGGATTTCCGTACCCCAGACGGAGGATACTTCATAGTGTGTACCTCCTTCCCAGGGTTCGGTGGGGTCAAACTGATTTGGCTGTGGAATCTTGCGCATAATGACGCGCGCAAAATCCACTGCTGCTTTCTGGTTTCGGCGGTAGTCCACTCTCGTGGCTATCCACCAACCGGTGACTGCGACAACGGCAAGTGCCCGGCTCGGTTCAAGGTCAAAAACGTAGAACCCGAGAGCTGCAGCGAGCAGCGCGCCGAGCAAGCCGGAGAAGTTTTGGAAGGTCAGCCCAGCGACTGCTTCCAACAACTTCTTCGCTTCCTCCTGCGGCGTTTGCCGCAGAAAGTCGCAGAAGCTGTTCCAGCCTAGGTCTACAAGCGCGGCGAGGTCCTTGACGACCTCCCCGAAGCTCAGCTGGAGGGCGCGCGTAATCCGCGGTCCCTTGTCCGTGTCCGTCCAGCCGAGCAGAAGCATCTTCCTGCCGCGGAGGTTCCTTTTCAGGAACTTGGGAGGCTCTGGGAAAATGCTGCTTGCGTGGAGGAAAACGTTGTCCATGCCGTAAGCATGGATGAATCCGTATCCCCCATCCCGTCCCCATTCGTACACCTTCCGGACTTGTATTGACGTCAGTCCGGTCCACAGGCGACCAAAGAACGTGGTCACCTCAAGCTTCAGAACCTTCAACAACCGTGCCATCATTTACCTCCTTCGCGGACCGATGGCTCGTCCGCATGTCATGAAACGTGCGGTTTTTGGTGTTTTTAGGCTTTGCTCCGTGATTTGAGCGTTGCCAAGGGTCTCCAAAAAACATTCCCCCTTTCTATCTTATATAAATACCATAAATTTGTTTATTTTTCAACTCTTCCCAACTATTTATCCTTATTATATAAAGAAAAAATTATGTATTATAATAAATATAATGAGTAACGAATTACTGATAATTATTGCAGTTTTTGTAGTCTTAGTTGCTGGAATTTTTTATTTAAATCAAGAACGGATAGAGCCTTTCTTTTTTACACCCCGCCAGCCGCAAAATTCAAATCTCTTCCAACCCCCGCAAGGTGCAGAGGACTCGCCTACTCCGCAACTAGACCAGGAAAAAAATCAGGAAAATATTGAAATAATTGCAGAAAATTTAAATATTCCCTGGGAAATTGTTTTTTTACCAAACGGTGAAATTTTGGTGACGGAACGTCCTGGAAATTTAATTAAAATCAGTCCGGAAAGAAAGGTTATTCAGGAGATTGCAGGTGTGGAACACGTTGGTGAAGGCGGACTTTTAGGTATGGCACTGCATCCTGATTTTGAAGAGAATAGCTGGCTTTATTTGTATTTGACAACCCGCACAGCAGAAGGTTTAGTTAATAGAGTTGAAAGGTATCGTTTTGAAAATGATACATTAAGCAATCGGGAAATTATTTTAGATGGAATACAGGGAGCAAGCTACCACGACGGCGGCAGAATTGTATTCGGGCCGGACAAACATCTTTACATTACTACTGGTGATGCCGGTAATGAGCAGTTAGCGCAGGATACCGAATCTCTTAACGGTAAAATATTGCGGATTAATGCTGACGGTTCTGTTCCGGCTGATAATCCGTTTGGGAACGAGGTTTATTCCTATGGGCATCGTAACCCACAAGGTTTGGCTTGGGATACTCAGAACCGCTTGTGGGCAACAGAGCACGGACCTTCCGGCGCGCAGTCCGGGTTTGATGAAATAAATTTAATTGAAAAAGGTAATAATTACGGTTGGCCGTTGCTTCGTGGCTCAGAAAGTGCTCAGGGAATGGTCAGTCCGGTAATTCAATCTGGAGCTACTGATACTTGGGCGCCGGCAGGTTCAGCAATTTTAAAAAACACAATTTATTTTGCCGGACTCAGAGGGTCTTCGCTGTATAGTGCTGATATTATTAGTGAAAAAGAATTAAATTTGCAAGCTTATTTAAAAGGAGATTTTGGGAGATTACGTGCTGTCGTTTTAGGGCCGGATGGGTTTTTATATGTATCAACAAGCAATACTGACGGGCACGGACGGCCGCGCAGCAGTGATGATAAAATTATTAAAGTTAACCCGCAGTCATTCCCCCGTCAATAGTAAGTGTCTCTCCTGTTATATAAGAAGCTTCATCTGAACACAGCCAGACAACAGCTTTTGCAATTTCTTCCGGTTTGCCCATTCTGTTCATTGGCGACATTTCCGCATACTGCTTTTCTAGCTCTGGGTCACCACCGGTAACTCGGTCAACCATTGGAGTTTTAATAACACCGGGGCAAACTGCGTTTACGCGAATGTTTTTTTCCGCATATTCCAGTGCTGCTGTTCTAGTCAGCCCAATTACACCGTGTTTAGAAGCTACATAAGGGGCTAAGTTGGGAAACCCTATCGAACCTGCTACGGAAGAACAGTTAACAATTGCACCGCCGTTTTCATTTTTTAACATTTCCGGGATTTCGTATTTGAGGCAAGCCCAGACACCTTTGAGGTTTACATCAATAACGTTTTTCCAAGTTTCTTTGTTGGATTCAGCTGTTGAGGTTTGCTCTCCTTCTATTCCTGCGTTGTTGAAAGCGTAGTCTATCCGACCAAAAGTCCCTGTTGTTTGTGTAACCAAATTTTTAACTTGTGCTAAGTCGGAAACATCCGTTTTTATGAAGATTGCTTCACCCTGGTTGGTCTCAATTTGATTGACCAGATTGTTGCCTGCTTGATCGTTAATATCTGCCAGAGCTACTTTTACTCCCTGTTTGGAAAATTCCAGAGCAGTAGCTTTGCCAATGCCAGATGAAGCACCAGTAATTATGGCTACTTTTCCTCTTAAAGCGCTCATTGCTAGTATATTACCACTGATAAGCGTATTAGGCAATGTTCGACTGTTTGGTTGTAGATGTTCTTGCCAGGTGTTTAGTTTCTTGGGATCTTTAATTAATAAGTATTTTTTTGTAGAATATAAAAGCATGCCCAATATTAAAAAATTGTTGTTCGAACACAGCTCTAAGCTTTTTATTTTTCTTGCTGTTTTTTCCATAGGAGTTGGGGTTGGTTATTTTTACTTTAGATCTACGCTGTCCCCAGGAGAATCAGCAAACATTCAATCCCATGCTAAAAACGCATACGTAGATTTCGTTATGGAAGTTTACAACACTATTAAAGAAAATTATTGGAAGGAAATGACGGACAAGCAGTTGACTAAGCTGTTCAAACAGAATTTAGATTCTATAACTGCTAGTTATGTTCAATATACTGTGGAAGATAGAGAGCAGCTTCGAGACTTGGTTAGGAAGGTAGTCAAGAATCAAGCTGATGATCAGGCTCGGAAAGAGTTGGTTACTGTGTGGTCAGATACGGTTCTTGCTAACATGGAGCCGGCTGGAAGAAGCCGACTTTATACTAACAAGAAGAAGGAAGAGCTAAGTAATCGGGTCCAGAATATAGATCCAGGAAAAAACCTGTATGAGGATTTAGGAGTTGGGAGGGATGCTCCTACAGAAGAGATTGAGCAAGTTTACACAGAGAAAAAAGCTGAGTTAGAACCCAAAGCTGCTGAATCAGAAGAGGCTGCAAAAGAATTGGAAAAAATAAGTTATGCTCACGAGGTTCTTTCGGATGACAAAACTAGGGATCGTTATGCTGCAACTGGTGCTGAGCCGACAGCAGAATCGCGTCTAATTACCTCTTCTATTTGGTATATCCGGCTTAAAAAGCAGTCCCCTACTGTTCTGGAGGAGTTTAAAAATGCTGCTGATTCTGTTTCCTATTCTGAAGATTTGGATTCTATGATTTTGGATTTGCGGGGTAATGTTGGAGGTTCTTTAGATATCCTTCCCTATTTTTTGGGACCATTTATTGGTAAAGATCAATATGCTTACGAGCTTTTTCAGCAAGGTAACTATGAACCTTACAAAACTAAGACTGGTTGGTTAGCAAGTTTGCTGCCGTATAAAAAAGTTGTTGTTTTAATTGATGAAAATACACAGTCAAGTGCGGAGGTAATGGCAGCTACACTAAAAACTTACAATGTCGGAGTTTTAGTTGGGACAACGACTAAAGGTTGGGGAACGATAGAAAAAGTGTTTGAAATGGATACTACTATTGATTCTGGTGAGGATTATGGAATATTTTTGGTGCACCATATTACACTTCGTGTGGATAAGCAACCTATTGAGGGCCGCGGCGTTGACCCGTTAATAAATATTGAGAACCCCAACTGGCAAGATCAGCTTCTTGCTTACTTCAACTCCCCCGATCTTGTCTCCGCTGTTGCCGACCTTGTTCAGTAAATTGATTATCTTATAATTGTTTGGTAAACTATTTTTGTTTTTAAGAGGTGTTTATATAAGGGGGGAGCTATGTACCATTGTGGACCTGGACAGCGGCGGAATAGAGCAAGCGAATTTTTTGATAGTCTGCGTACCTGGGGTTCTGTTTTTTTTATCTTGCTATTGTTTGTTATTGGATTTGCAACTTTGGCAAAAGCTCTTCTTGGGCAGATAATTCCGATAGCCCCGCTATTTACAGGAGCTTGT
Source organism: uncultured Candidatus Saccharibacteria bacterium (assembly GCA_964451675.1). GTDB lineage: Bacteria > Patescibacteriota > WWE3 > JAUXAW01 > CAYREW01 > CAYREW01. The sequence continues at coordinate 15,534 of CAYVIL010000004.1, read as the reverse complement.
TCTGTGGGTGTTTTTTTGGCAGTGGTCTTTTGGATGCTTTTTACTCTTGCAGAAAAATGTGGCTGCACTTTTGAGGGAAATCCTGCTGTTGGTTTGATTTTTACCAGCTTGTTTTTTCTTCTGTTTGCGCATGTTTTTAGTGCTCTCTGTTTGGCGCCAGAAGGTGCTGTGATCAAGTTTCCTACATTCGAAAAAGGTATTCTTTCAATATTGGAAGTAATTTTTATTTACGGACAGGCTGCTTTTGATTTTGTAACAGCTCTATGGCTCGTCGTTTTGCGCAGTTTGGATATTTGGGAACCGCGCCTACATATTGGAGATTATGGTCGCGGTGACTATTTTGTCTGAGTCTCGCTAGCTGGACACGGTTTTCTTAACAAAAAACCTGTTCAGCTTTTTTTCTTGCTGTAACCACGCCTTTAAGTAGACCGAGGGTCTACTCTAGGGGTCTACCCCAACCTGCAGAAATTGCAGAAATTAAGCGCGGCATGCCGCGCAGCTACAGATAGGTGTCGTGGTTCTAATAAGTCCAGTGTTATAATTGGTGTAGAGGTATGAAAGAACAAAATCTAAGTCAACTCAGCTACAGCACACCAATGATGCAGCAGTGGTTGGAGATTAAAAAGGAGTATGCGGATGCGCTGCTTCTTTTTCGCCTCGGCGATTTTTATGAACTTTTTGAAGATGATGCCAAGGTTGGTTCTGAAATTCTTGGCATAACTCTTACTTCCCGCACCCGCGGCAGTGATGGTAAGGTACCAATGTGCGGGATTCCCTACCACGCACTTGATTCCTATCTTGGCAAGCTTGTTCGCGCCGGTTACAAAGCTGCAATTTGTGAGCAGATGGAAGATGCAAGCAAAACTAGCGGTATGGTGGACCGGCAAGTTGTTCGTGTTGTCACTCCCGGCACTGTTCTTGATGATAAAAATTTGGACCAGAAAGAAAATAACTATATTCTTGGGCTCGAAATTGACGGTGATATTTTAGGTTTAGCTTACGCAGATTTGAGCACGGGTGAGTTTTACATTCACCAGTGCCAAATAGATGATTTGGAAAAAAATTTAGCGTTGGAGGTTATGCGTATCCAACCCTCCGAACTTATTTCCTCTCACCAGAATTACAACCGGTCAGAAGTTCTCCGTGCTCTCCGCGCTGGTCCCAATGTTAATATTTATCCTTATGATGACTGGGAATCAGCAGTCAGCGAAGGTATTGGACTTCTTACCAACCATTTTGGTGTAGAGTCTTTGCAGGGTTTTGGAATTAATAAGGACAAATATGCTACAGCAATTAAAGCTGCAGCAGGGTTACTGTCTTACTTAAAGGAAACTCAGCAAAGCCCTCTTTCTCACATAAAAAAAATTACTCCTTACTGGTCGCAGCATTATTTAAAGATAGATGGCCAGACAATAGCTAATTTAGAGCTCTTTTCAACTATACGTGGGCAAAAGAAAGAAGCTACCTTAATAAATGTGTTAGATCAGACCCATACCGCCGCCGGCGGTAGGATGCTGAAAAACTGGCTTTTACGGCCCCTGTGTGATGTTGAATCGATTAATAAGCGCTTAGATGCGGTTGAGGTGCTTTACAGAGATCCGGTTAAACGCGCTCAATTACAGGAAATCCTTTCTCAAGTGTTAGATATTGAGCGTTTAGTTTCAAGAGTATCTGTGGCAACAGCTAATCCGCGAGATTTGTCCGGTTTACGTAACTCTTTGGAAGCTGCTATACAGATTAAAGATTTCGTGTACGAAAACTTGCCTGATCTTGTTTATTTATTGCCTAAAGATTTATATACGGATACGGAACCTTTAAGTAAGCTTTTGAAACAGAAGATAAAAGAGGATCCCCCAGCTACTATGTCTGAAGGCGGTTATATTGCTGATAATGTAGATACGGAATTGGATGAGTTTCGAGATATATTTAGTGGCAGTAAGCTTTGGTTAGCTGATTTTGAGCAAAAAGAGCGTGAGCTGACTGGGATTGAAAAACTTAAAGTTGACCAAAATAAAATTTACGGTTTTTATATTGAGGTAAGCAAAGCTAATCTAGACAAGGTACCGCAACATTATATTAGAAAACAAACACTGGTTAATTCAGAAAGATATATTGTCCCGGAATTGAAGGAAAGAGAAGAACAGGTTTTGAATGCTGAGGAAAGGATCCAGGTATTGGAGCGGAAGCTGTTTGCGGAAATTCTCGATCAAATTATGAAGTACGCTGATCCGGCCCAGATGTTGGCAGCTCAACTTGCTAAACTGGATTGTTTTTGCTCTTTGGCCGAGGTCGCTCAAAAAAACCGATACGCACGACCAGAGTTAGTAACAAGCGGCATGTTAGATGTAAAAAAGGGGCGGCATCCTGTTATTGAGCGGATTCAGGAAGATCCTCCTTTTGTTCCCAATGATACTAAACTGGGTAATGGCGAAGCGCGAATTTTATTAGTTACTGGTCCCAACATGGCTGGGAAATCAACGTACCTTCGCCAGGTTGCTTTAATTACTTTACTTGCTCAGGTGGGGTGTTTTGTACCTGCAGAAAAAGCTTCTATACCTGTCCGCGAGCAGATTTTTACCCGTATTGGTGCTTCTGACAATATTGCTTTTGGTCAGAGCACTTTTTTGGTTGAAATGCTGGAGACTGCTAATATTCTCAATAACTGTACACGGCAAAGTCTGGTAATTTTTGATGAAATAGGCCGCGGAACCAGCACTTTTGATGGTATGAGCATTGCCTGGGCAGTGATTGAGTATATGGCTAGGGAAAAAGGCAAGACTGCGATGACGCTGTTCGCAACGCATTACCATGAGTTGACAGCTTTGGCAGATAAATTTCCGGTTGTGAAAAATTTACAAATGGCTGTTCAAAAGGAAGGCAAAGAAATTGTTTTTTTGCACAAGGTAGTGCCTGGGAAAGCGTGGCAAAGTTACGGTGTGGAAGTAGCAAGGTTGGCAGGGCTTCCCTCCCCTGTTGTAAAACGGGCGCAGGAAGTATTGCGGAGGATCAAGAGGAACCAAAAAGAATTACGTGCTGGGAGTCGAGGAGATAGGGATAGCGATCAGATTGAATTGTTTGATTAGAATGAAGTGTATTGGTAGAAATCCTAAGCACTAAATCCGAAGTTCTAAACAATATCAAAATACAAATGTTCAAATAACCTAAACGTTTTAAATAATGTTTTGAGAATTGGGTAATCCGTATTTCTTATTTGTTTAGCCTGCCTGCCGGCAAGGCAGGGATTTAGATATTAGGATTTAGGATTTTGGCGCTGTATTTTTAGCAAGCTGGTTTAGTAACGACCTGTTATAATACCCCCACATGCCTAAAATTAAAATCCTACCCCAAAAGTTAGCAGACCAAATTGCTGCTGGTGAGGTTGTTGAGCGGCCTGCATCTGTTGTTAAAGAGCTGATTGAAAATGCATTGGATGCAGAGGCAACTTTTGTTGAGGTTATTGTGAAAGAGGGTGGTAAAGAAGAAATAAAGGTTAAGGATGATGGTGAGGGTATGGATAAGCAGGATGCTGAAATGGCTGTTAGGCGCTACGCCACAAGCAAAGTTTTTTCTGAAGAAGATTTGACTGCTATTGCTACTTTTGGATTCCGTGGTGAGGCTCTTTCCAGTATTGCTGCTGTATCAAAGTTAACTTTAAAAACCGCAACCGAAAATGCAGTAAATGGAGTTGAGGTCTCTTTGGAGGGTGGTAAGCAACCGCAGGTGAGTATTTGTGCGCATCCGCGTGGCACAACTATTCTTGTTCAGGATTTGTTTTATAATGTTCCGGCGCGGCGCAAGTTTTTGAAGACTACTAACACAGAATTTAGGCATATACGGGATGTTTTTAAAGCGCAAGCTTTAATTACACCTGCTGTAGGTTTCACACTAGTTCACAATGATAAAGTTATTTACAGTGTTCCTGATAGTCAATCTTGGCCGCAAAGAATTACTTCCCTTTTGGAATGGGATTTAGACCATTTTTCTGAACTTGAGCTTACAGCTGATTATTTGAGTATTAAAGGGTATTTAGCTTTGCCAGAATTAGCGCGGAAACGGCGAGTGGATCAATATTTGTTTGTTAATCAGCGCCCGCTTTACAATAAAACTGTTAGCGGAGCTATTTATTCCGCATACCAAGATTTGTTGCCGAAGGGAATTCATCCACCATACGTAATTTCTATTGATGTGCGAGAGGATTTGGTTGATGTAAATGTTCATCCTCGCAAGGAAGAGGTGCGGTTTGTTTCCCCCAACACAATTTACAGCACTGTGAAGAATGCAGTTAACAGTTCTTTAAGTAAGAGTGCGGAAGATATAAGTTCGGGCAGAAAAGACTATCAAAAAACAGTTGGTAGTATTGGTGGTTTAGAGAGGATTTCTCCAAGTCCTTCAGTGCTCAGAGCAAAACAATTTTCAGAGGGTAAAGAAAAATGGGTGCAGACGGATTTCGATTCTAGTGCCACGCCCCAGGACACTATTCACTTTTATGATCGTTTATTTGATGACGGACAAGCTTCAGGAATTTACCAGTTAGCTAATCAGTATTTATTGGCGCCTGTGGATGATGGGTTATTAATTTATGATCAGCATGCTGCGGAAGAAAGAATTTTACTCGAAGATTTTGCAGCCCAGTTTAAAAAGGAACGTAGGGATGGGTCCAGCCAAGAGCTTCTTTTTGATGAGCGTTTAGATTTGGTTAGGGAGGACAGGCAGGTGCTCCAGCAGTACAGAGATATTTTGGAAAATGTGGGCTTTCAATTTAGAAATCTGGACAATACCAACCAGCCGGTTTATATAACTGCAATCCCCCTATCTCTAAAGGGCAAGGATATAAAAGTTGTTTTGTACGAGTTTATTGACGATTTGCAAGGACAGCCGGACGGGGTATTTGAGACTGGTCCAACTGCTGGTGAAGATTCTGCTGGAATTGCTAGCGAGGATGGTGTTGATTTAGACCTTGATGAAGAGACCAGGCAAGCTTTAGTCTATCTAGCTTGTCGGGGAGCTGTTAAGAAGGGCGATTTTCTTACCGAAGTGGAGAGGCGTACTTTAGTTGCCAAGCTTGAGAATTTAAGGGATAGCGGGCTTACTTGTCCGCACGGAAGACCAACACGCATAAAAATCAGCCTTACAGAGCTTGATAAAATGTTTAAAAGGACGTAACGTACAGTTAGTGGATTGATCGAAACTAAGTTAACTTGTTTTTAGGAAGGTGGTGAGCTAATTGGAAAAGAAAACTGTTTATATTTTGTCCGGTATTGCGGTAGTTACTGTTCTTGTTGGCTTTTCAATTTCCAGTGGTTATCTATCGTTGCCTAATGAAAGCCAAGAGAGTGAGGATTTAAATGGCGCTGATGAGGCTGAAGTGTCCAAAGTCTCGGTTGTTACGGAAACCAGGATTACAGAGCTTGTTAATAATTTTTACTCCAATTTGGTTAAAGCTATCCCGCCGGAATCGAACGAAACAGCAGCTCAATCAGCGTATGATTTGCTAGCCACTGAAGCAAAGGCACTAAGGGGGGAAGATATGACTCTTCCGAGTTTTATAGCATATTTTGCTGGTGTACAGGAGGCCCCGGAGCAAGGCTTCGAGGTAGGGGAAGTATTGTTGGGGTCTGAAGAGACCTACCAGGTGTTGACAAGTTGGAAGTATTCTAGCGGCAATATGGAAAAGATATTTTATGTGGTTAGTGTGAATGACCAGTACTTGATAATGGCTATTCTGTAGATTTTACTTTTTGTTCCTTGTTAGGGTCTTTCATAATGTAGCCGAAACCACGAACTGTTTTAATTGGATTTTTTTCACCTTTTGCATTCAGTTTGTTTCTTAGGTAGCTGATATAGACGTCTACAGCTCTGGTTTGAGCATCAAAATCATATTCCCATACGCGGCTTAAAATTAATTCTCTGGTTAAGACACGATTTTTGTTGTGCATAAGGTACTTTAAGAGTTTAAATTCCTGCGGGGTTAGATCAATACTTCTCCCGTTGCGAGTAACTGTATATGTTCGTTTGTCTAATAGAATATTACCTACCTTCAAAATTTCACCAGTATTGTTATCCGATGATAGAAGAACTTCTATTCTGGCTAATATTTCTTCGAAGTCTAGCGGTTTTATTACAAAGTCGTCAGCGCCAAAGCTGTGATATTTTGGGTACTGCTTGATTTGAGATTCATCCATTAGAATTAGGACAGGTACTTCGGGAAAATCCTCCCGCAAGTTTTTACAAAGACTTCTGCAAGATATATCTTCTTGGTTAATATCTAAAATAAATACAGACGGATTATGGCTATAAGATTTTTCTATCCCCACTGCTGCTGTTTTAGCAGTTAGAGTTCTGTATCCCTCTTTTTCCAGATACTTTTTAATTTCTTTGTTGAGGTGTTCTTCCGGTGTTATTACAATTATGTTACCCATAAGAATTATCCTACTACTTAACTACATATTAAGCAAAAAGTTAAAGCAATTTAGAATGAGGTTGGTATTGAGTCAAGTTTTCTCTCCGGTGATTTACGCAGCAGTCTATTTTATTTGATTTGATTGGCTTTGATTAGTTTTATTTTTTTAATTCTTGTGTAAGTTTGTTAATAGGCAGCGTGTTCAGAACGTCTTTAGCCTCCAACCAACCTCTGCGCGCTTGATTAATGCCAAAGCGCATAAATTTTAACTCTTCCGTACTGTGTGCGTCAGTAGATATTGTAATTTTAACACCCAATTCTTTAGCCATTTTGGCGTAAATATCGTTAATATCCAACCGTGCTGGGTGGGCGTTGATTTCGAGAGCAATATTTTTTTCCTTTGCTTTTTTCATAACTTTCTCTAGATCATATTTATACGGTTCACGTACGTTAATTATTCTCCCGGTTGGATGGGCAAAAATATGAAAATAAGGATTTTCCATTGCAGACAGGATTCTTTCTGTTTGTTTGTCTGGGGGTAGATTAAATTTGGAGTGTATTGAGCAGGTTACCAGATCAAGCTTTTTTAACGAGGATTCCGGCAAATCTAAGCTCCCGTCTTCCAAAATATCCACTTCCATGCCTTTTAGTATTTCAAGGCTTTCTAGTTCTTTATTTATTGTGTTTAATTCTTCAATTTGCTTAGCCAGCCCTTCTTCGTCCAACCCTTGTGTAATTCCCATATAGGCAGAGTGGTCAGTTATTGCGATATATTCATACCCTTTGTCTGCCGCTGCTTGAGCCATTTTTTTAAGTGAGTCTTCACCATCACTGTCTGTGGTGTGCATCTGCAAATCTCCTTTTATATCATCATTTGTAACTAGGTCCGGTAATTCCCCTTTTTGTGCTGCTTCAAGTTCTCCGCGTGCTTCTCTTAGTTCCGGAGGTATAAGGGGGAGGTTAAGAATATTGTATATTTCTTTCTCTGTTTTCCCCGCAATTTGCTTATCACCTTCAAAAACACCGTATTCATTTATTTTTAAGTTTTCCTTTATTGCCAAATTGCGGAGACGGATGTTGTGTTCCTTAGAACCAGTGAAGTATAGAAGTGCGGCACCGAAGTTTTTAGCAGGTACCACCCTTAAATCTACCTGCATGCCGGTACGCAAAATTACTGTTGATTTAGTTTCTCCCCTGGAATCGATTTCAGTAACATCCTCATACTGAGTAAAGTAATCAATAATTTCCCTGCCTTTTCCGCTTGTAACTAAAATGTCAATATCACCAACAGTTTCCTTTTTTCTTCTGTAGCTGCCTGCTACTTCGACCTTACTAATGCTTTCATTAGCTTCTAAATAACTAACTAGTGGTTCAACTAATTCTTCTGCTAAAACAAGTCTGGTCCGTTTTTTCTGTGATTTTTTGCTAAGAGCGTTTTGGATGTTTTGTTCTGTTTTTTCGCCAAATCCTTCCAGCTCGCGCACTTTTCCTTGCTCAACAGCTTTTTCTAAATCTTGCTTTGATTCAACACCTAGCTTCTGATACAAGTCCCCGACCCGTTCGGGTCCCAGTCCTGGTATATTAAGTAACTGTGGTAGTTCCGGAGGCAGCTCCTGTTCTAGTTGTTTAAGCTGTTCTAATTCCCCTGTTTCAATTATTTCCTTTATCTTGCCGGCGAGATCTTCCCCAATTCCGCTCATTTGTGTCAAATCTTCACCGTTTTCCACCATTTCGTAAAGATTGCGGGAGAGGTTGTTTATTTTGCGGGCAGCATTGCGGTATGCGCGAATCCGGAATTGATTAGCACCCTGAATATCTAGCAAATCCGCTACTTTATTAAATTTGTTTGCTACTTCTGAGTTATAAATAGGCATGAAGATTAAATTGGATTGATAATTTGACAGTTATTTTTTTTAAGTTTTCTTTCAAGTGTAGCTTGAGATATTGTTTAGAGTTTAGGATTTCGAGTTTAGGTTTTTTCGCATTAGCGGTACAAACCTCACCCCTGTTATATCTTCCCTCTCAAATTCCCCATTGTCTTTAGTAATTCTCACCAGAGTTTGCATAAAACCTGTTTTTAGCGGTAATACTATTCTACCACCTTCCTTTAATTGCTTTTTCCAAGCATGGGGTACATGGTCAGAAGCTGCGGCAGATTTTATTGCATCAAACGGCGCCTCATCTTTATAGCCTTTGGAGCCATCTCCGTGAATTATTTTTGTGTTACCTATTCCAACCAATCTTATATTTTTTTCTGCTTTCTTTGCTAGCTCAGGTAACAACTCAATTGCAATTACCTTCTTTGCAAGTTTGGAAAGGACAGCTGTCTGGTAGCCGGAACCGGCTCCAACATCCAGTACCTTTTCATTACCTTTAAGCTCCAAGAGTTGGCACATTAGAGCTACAATGTACGGTTGGGAAATGGTTTGGTTGTGCCCTATTGGTAAGGGATGGTCGGTGTAGGCTGAGTTTTTGTATTCGGGAGGGACAAATTTTTCGCGCGGGACTTGCCGCATTGCGTTAATGACGCGTTTATCCCTGATATCCCGGCCTTCCAGATGGTGTTTAACCATAAATTCTCGCTGTTGTTTGTAATTTGATGTTGGCATTTTTTTAGTACGGTTTGGTTTTCTGCAGTCTGGCCTGCCCAGCGTGCTCTGCTTGCAGTTGTGGGGAGTAGCGACCTTTAGATCGCGTCTATTTTAGCGTCAGTTTCGGGCACCCTTGGGTTCGGCATACGGCTGGTTTTCGGAAACCTGCGGTACACCGCTTGCGGTTAGGTATTCCTTGCAAACCAGCCCGATATTTAAGAAAACTTGTAGCAAAGCTTAGCTGTAGCTTATCGTCGTCCTATCCTCTACTTCAGTTACACCGCTTGTAAATTGGGCAGCATCGTAAACTGCCTGCCATGTTGGCCAGCTAGGTATTGTCCTGTATAAGGTAACTTTACCATTAGAAACTTTAACATCAAGACCATCTATATTTGCGATTGTATTTTGGTCTATTCTGTCCAAAACACGCTCGCCAATAATTTCGTCTGTAATTTTTTCGGATGGAACAACTGCAAGTTTGTTGGTTACACCCACTGCACCTGTAGTCTGATCTGCTTCGTCTTCTGCCACTCCCCGTTGGTAGTAAGAAGGTACTGTTCCAGTTAGAGTTATAACTCCGTTACTGGCAGTAACTTGGATGTTACTGGCAGCTATTCGAGTATCCCAGGCCAACTGGTCAACTACTCTTTTTTTAAGTGGTTCATCTGTTGCCATTTTTAGTTCACCTCGGTATTTAAACAAATTAGAACATTCTGACATTAAAAACGTATTTTTAAATTGTAACAGAGATGTTATAAAGAGAAGAAAGAAGAAAGTAGTAAGGCTAGTTTTATAAACCTAGACAGGGTCAAATTTTTTAAATAGCGGCTGTGGAGCAACAGATGTTGCTTTCTTTAAATTTGATTCAATACGTTTTGTTAGCTCTCCTTGTTCCGGCCAAGTTTGAACAGGCTTTAGCCCAATCATTTCGAAAAAGTAACCGCAGGATTGTGGCATTACTGGGATCAGCAACAGCATAATTGCGTAGGCCAGCCCAATTAGGTCACCACCATCATTTTTAAATTGTGTTGCTTTTTCTTTTTTAGTTACCCACGGCTGTCTTGTATCAAACTGTTGATTAGCAAATTTTGCTAATTGATCAACACACTCCCAGTATTTTTTAAACTCACAGTTTTCAAGGTGTTTAATAACTTTGCTATAGGTTTCTTCGCATTCATCTACCACCTTTTTGCTCAGCTGTTTTTCAAAATCAACTTTCTCGTAAAGGGTTAATGTCCTGTGTATATAGTTGCCTATGTGCCCAACTAGAATACTGTTGTTTTTTTGGATAAAATCATCCCAGTAAAAACTACTGTCGGAATTTTCCGGCATAATGGTTGTTAGGTAGAAGCGCAGCGGGTCAGTTCCATATTCAGCAATGAAATCGGCAGTGGTTACTCCCCTCCCCTCGCTTTTTGAAAATTTACCACCCTCAAAGGTCAGGTACTGATTAATAGCTGGTACATCCGGGAGTTTTAGATTTTCATCGTAAACCGTCAGCTGCCCAGGCCAAAAAATGGTGTGGAATACTAAGTTGTCCTTACCCATAAAGTAATAGTGTTTAGAATTCTGGTTATACCAAAAATATCTCCAATCGTTATTGGTATTTTGTGCCCATTCTAGTGATGCTGATAGATATCCTGTTACAGCATCAAACCAGACATAGATTCGTTTTGATTCGCTGTTGGGTATATGCTTGGCTATTTTTTCTGGAAGAGGTATCCCCCAGTTAAGGTCTCGCGTAACCGGGCGGGGTTGGAGCCCTTCTTTTAACCAGTTTTCGGTTTCTTTTACTACCCATTCCTTCCACCCTGATTTATATTCTTGTACATACTTTTTAATTTTCGGCTGCAGTTTATTCCATTCAATATAGGCGTGTGTGGTTTTTTTAAGTTCTACCGGCTTTCCTCCTAATTTAGTTTTTGGTTCAATAAGATTTTGATCTAAAAGTTTTCCGCATTCTTCGCATTGATCACTGCGGGATTTTTCATAACCACAGAACGGACATTTGCCAATTACATAACGGTCTGGTAGGAATCGCTCCGATTCTGGAGAATAATACTGTTTCTGTTCCTTTATGCTAATTAAACCCTTGTCCCAAAATGCTGATAAAACATCTTGCACCGTTTTTTCGTGGTTTTTGGTTGTGGTTTTGGTGTAAATGTCAAAAGAGAGGTCTAAATTGTCGAATAAAGTTACTATTTCTTCGTGGTACTTTTGGACAATGTTTTCCGGTTCAACATTTTCCTTATCTGCTTCGATTGTGATTGGCGTTCCATGGCAGTCTGATCCAGAAGCCATTAGAACATCATGGCCTCGAAGTCTGTAGAATCGAGCAGTTATATCTGCCGGTAGTAAGTAACCAGCAACGTGTCCAATGTGAATATATCCGTTTACATAAGGCCATGCAACTCCAATGAATATTGGCTCTTTTTCTGTCTGCGATTTGCTCATTTGCTTTATTATACACAATATGGCAGTATCTCTCCGCGGAGTTAGGTCTTTAACAGAGTTATTACGTTTTTTAAATAAAATATTTACTGAGTTTGGTAAAATATAGTTGTATTTAATAATGAAGTTAATATCACCGGCGTTTAAAAATAACGAAGTGCTTCCAAAGAAGTTTACGTGCGATGGATCAGGCATCAATCCAGCGTTAGAGATATCTGATCCTCCGAAGAATGTTGAAAGTTACGCATTAGTAATGGAGGATCCAGATGCACCTGGTAGAATTTTTGATCACTGGCTATTGGCAAATATTAGCCCGGATCGTCGGTGTATTGATGAAGACAGTAATCCTACCGAGTCTGTAATTGGACGGAACAGTGGTGGAGAGGCAGATTATTACCCCCCCTGCCCGCCTTTTGGTGTCCATCGCTACATTTTTACTCTGTATGCTTTGGATAAACAACTAGATTTGGCCGAGAGGTTTACCAAATCCGAGTTGGAAGTAGATATGAAAGACCACATTATAGAGAGTGCAAAACTCATCGGGAAATATGGCAATTAGGCAGTTTTTGTGAGTGAGTTCTAAGTATTTAAAAAAACAGGTCCCCTTAACCTTATTATGTAGGTCGACGGTTTCTCTTCATTTATATTTTGTTACTTTTTTTGTTTTATTGTAAAATTACCAATTTCCCGATATTATTAGTAAGCTTAAATGATACCGTTACGGGATAATAACCCAACCAAGTCTATTCCTATTGTTACCTATTTACTGATAGCAGCTAATTTTTTGGTATTTGTTTACAGTCTTTTTCTGTCAGAGTACGAATTACAGAGATTTATTATGACGTTTGCTTTAATACCTGCAGAAGTTTTGAGCGGTAATAATTTGGGAACCTTAATTACCTCTCTGTTTTTGCATGCAAGTGTTGGTCATCTATTAAGTAATATGCTTTTTTTAGGTATTTTTGGAGACAATGTAGAGGACGCTCTTGGGAAAATTAAGTTTTTAGGTTTTTATTTTTTATGCGGTTTAGTAGGCAGCTTACTGCAAATTGTTGTTTTGGGAGCAACAACAGTGCCTAATTTAGGAGCTTCAGGTGCAGTAGCTGGGCTAATGGGTGCTTATTTGAAGCTTTACCCCCACGCTGAAGTTGAGGTTTTAGTCCCTTCTATCTTTCTATTTTATCGTGCAACCGTACCTGCTTTTTTTATGCTTTTTTACTGGATATTTGCACAATTTCTTTTTGGTGTTGGTAGTGTAGGTTCTATGCAAACAGGAGGTGTAGCCTATTTTGCACATATTGGTGGGTTTTTGACAGGTTATGCAGTTGCGAGTTATTTTGTTAGCCGAAAAGAACTGGAGGAGGGGGAAATTATTTGGCCTGGACACAAATTTTAGCAACCGCACACAAAAAAGCAAACTTTATTCAGTTTACCCTTTTTATGTGCAATTTGCATAAAGCAAATATTAAGAGCTGCAACTACTTAACTAAAGTAATCGTTTTTTCTGCTTGAGTTATCTTTCCGGGGCTTTGCTTCATCTACATGGATGTTCCGTCCTTTTACCTCTTTTCCATCAAGCTTTTCCATTGCTTTTTGAGCCTCTTCTTCAGTCTTCATTTCTACAAAACCGAAACCTTTAGAGCGGTTTCTGTTGTCGGTTATCACGTCAGCACTAACAACTTTTCCAGCTTCACCAAAAACTTCAGCTAAGTCAACACCAGTAATACTGTAATCTAAATTACCTACAAATAATCTTTTTTTCACACTTTATCACCGCCTTCACAATATTCAAAATTCAGAAATCAGGGAAGTGGTAAAGGGGCGAACTCACCAGCTTGCCACTAACTTCACACTTGGTTAGTATAATACAATTAATGTGGAATGTAAAGGGCCTGATTTAATAATGACTGAAATCTCCAAACCCCGTATTTTTTCGAGACTGCAGTTTATTAGTTAGTTAATCTGTCTTCCAACAACCACAAATTGGACAAATCTGGTATAGGGGTTCCTTCTTTAACGTTTAGGGTAAAAACAGGGTGGTAAAGAAAGATTGCCGGATTGTCTTCTAACAACACTGTTTCGAAGTTTTGGTAGTGTTTAATTCTTTGTTCTTTTTCTATTACTTTTCTACCTTCTTCCAAGGCTCGATCAGCTCTCATGTTTTCGTAACCGGAAAAATTAAGTCCCGGAAATTCAGATTGAGTAGAATGCCACCAAGCATACCTGTCTGGATCCGTTCCCACTTCGTGACCAATTAGAAGTAAGTGGTAGTTGTGAGGTTTTAATATGTCCTCTGCTAAATTGTTTAAATTAAATGGCTCAATATTTACGTGTACTCCTAAATCTGCCCACTCATCTTTTAGAATCTCGGCAATTTGTAAATGGTGTTCTCGATCGTCACAAACTGCTAAACGTAGTGTTACGTTGTAGTTTTTTCTTAAGTCTTTATTGTATTGCTGATAGGGTTGGGTTCCGTCATTGTCAGCCCAAGTGTAGTCTAGCGGACTTTCAACTGTGGTAGCTTCCTGATTTTTAATTTCAGTTACTATTTTTGTGTACGGGGTCTTCTGCGCTAGGTCTTTTCTTAAATTTGAATCCTGTAATTGTTCGTTTCTAAGGTTGAAAAAAATCGCGTAGTATCTACCTCTTATAGGTGACTTAATTTTAACCCAGTTTTGTAAGTTGTATTGTCCTGTAAATGCAGTGATTTCTCCCAATTCTGCTGCTGTAAAAGCATCTGTCTGGTTTGGATAAAACCTAAATTGTAGCTTTGGTTTCCAACAACGATTGTTTTGTGTGCATTCCAAATTTAGTTGTGTAATTCTGTTTTCTTCTTTTATTATTTCTGTTATTTGATAGCGTCCGCTAAATTTTTTATCAAGTAGGAATCCACCATAATTTTCTGGGTAGATATGCAAACGTTTTGTTAGTTGTTCTAGGGGTGCGAATGGTTGGTTTAGGGATATCTTTATAGTTTTTTCATCTACAATGGTTTTCTTCAATTGACTGAATTCAGGTGCGCGCTCCAGGTTATTTATTATTTCTTTAACTTCGATAGGTTCTCCTGTGTTCCAATATGCGCGTTTTATTTTGAAAATGTAATCTCGCCCTTCGTTCTCGATTTCTAGTTCCTCTGTAATATCGTATAAGGAGGAGAACAGTAGCTTATCGAAAAGGGTTGCGTGACTGTTTGGTTGGCCTACTAGCCCCTCTGTGTAAATAACTTCCTTTGCAAACAAGCCTTTCTGTGCAAGTAATAGCCATAGACAGGTTAATGAGAGTGTAAGTGCTGTTGCAAGTATAAGTAGGATTTTATTTTTTTTTATTTTCTTAGTCGTGCTTTGTGTAATCACTTTTTAATTTTTAAGTATGGAATATTATTGTAGAACGGTTGATACTAAAGAGGAGACCATGAATACTACACTCAGCACAATGGTAGCGTAAAAAAGGAATTTTTCTGCACCTCTTTTAGTGTGAAAGCCAGAATCACTTCCTCCAAAAAGACTACCAAGTCCCGTACCTTGAATTTGCATTAAAATTGCTGTGCAGAGCAGGATAGTAATAGCTATTTGGCTGACTGGTAAAATTAATTTCCAGTTCATATATTTAAGGATAACATGTGTTAAATAAAGGAGCAACTTTGCTTTTTTGTGGGTTACCTTTATTATGCTAAAATCCAGTACAGTGTCTAAGCGTCTATTTTTTCTGCCTTTTCTGTTTATTTGTTTTTTATTTTTAGTTCCTCTAGTTCCAGCTTGTGCTGCTGGTGAGTTTTCTACATCTTATTTTGTTGAGTATTTGTTTAATGAGAATTCCGAGGCGGAGGTAAACGTTGAAATTAGAATTCGGAACCTGACTGCGGAGTATTATGTTTCTGAATATACTCTTGTTTTGGGATCGACCTCAGTTAGTAATATCTCGGCTAGAGATTCTTTAGGTGCTATACCTGTTGATGTCTCTACGACTGTTTTGGAAAGTGGTAATGAAGGTACTAGGATACACGTGTCCTTTAATGAGCAAGTTACAGGTCGGTATAATGAGTTTGTTTGGAATTTGAGTTATACCGACGGTTCGGTGGTGGAAAAAAACGGT
>CAYVIL010000003.1:7584-57890 GCA_964451675.1 uncultured Candidatus Saccharibacteria bacterium | reverse complement strand
CAGTGCCGAGCCACAGATCTTTTCAGTCCCGTCTCCGTACGTGACGGTGAACTGACCCGAACCCCACAGTGCTACGCCTTTAGCATCTCCCTGCGCCATGTCGATCTGGTCCTGTGTCCATTCTGCCCAGACTTCCGCGGTTCCTGTCCAATGGGTGCAGGAGTCAGGTGCTGTTGAGCTTTCGGAAATGTAGGGTGCAGCTAGGCAAGGATTTCCGTCCATGTCTTTGGTCGTTTCTTGCACCGGCTTTTCCGGGAAGAACAGCACGTTACCACCGGATAAGCTTACCGTTGGCGGTTCAGGCTGTTCTGCCTTGATAGCAAGTGGCAGATAAATGACGTATTCTTCGTCATCATCGCCACCCGGAGGGCTTGGCGGTGTAGTGCTTGTTACAGTGACCGTTTTCGTTACCGGGGTGCTATTGATCCCATACTGGTCCACTGTCCACCCCTTGACTGTGAAGGTACCTTCGCTGAACACGTTGGTCTCTGTCACTGCCCCTTCCGGTTCAGCAATAGTGCTGATATCGCTCTGGTCCCCCCAGTCAATTACTACCAGGGGAGGGGTGCCGGTTATTTTTGCAGTGGCAGTAACCTCCAAAGGCTCTTCACCGCTGGTGGGAAAGACCTCAAAGTTGCTGATCTCCGGGTACGGTTGTGTTTCTTCAACCCACTTATAACCATGGGTTTGCTCAGTCCTTCCCGCAGGGGAGTGGACTGCTGTACTGATCTGGACCCAGTTGTTATAAGGGTTTCGGATTGGGATGGACAGCGCATCCGAGTTATTAGCTGTACCTTCCCATTCCAAGTTGCCGTCAACCAGCAACTGTAAAGTTGCCGGTGTAGTGCCGTGTACTGCCACCTCCACGCCTGGTTCTGTGGGCTTCTGTGGTATGTAGGTGCAGTCTGGGCTATCGCCCCCCCACAGGGGACCTTCGCCAACCTCAACGCCACTCGGGATTTCCAAATGGTAGTGTGAAGCAGTTATTACTGCAGAGCTACAAACCTGTTCCACACCGTCTGAGTAAGTGATGGTGAAAGGGCCGGTGGGCCACAATGCCACTCCATCAGCAGCTCCGCGCGCCATTTCAATTTGATCCGGTGTAAACCTTGCCCAAACGTGGCCAGGGCCTGCCCAGCGCGTGCATTCAACCGGAGTTATGGAATCTGTGGTTTGGAACGGGGCTGCCCAGCACAAGTTGCCATTTAGATCCTCTGTAACTTCTTTTGCGGGGATCTCTGGGAACATTAAATCCTGCTGGACTTCCACGTAAGGCGGTGTTTGCGCGCTGGCGATTAGAATGCCAAAAAGCGTAGCTATACCAAGTGCAGCTATTCCCATTACTACCGGAAATTTTAGCCTACTTTTCATGGTGCCGCTCTCCTTTTCTATTCTACTCTGACTGTTACTTAGACTGTTACTTACGGTTGCGGTTTATACCGCTCTACATAATACAATATCTTTGGTGGTATGTCAACCTATAAACTTGACAGGGCGCCTTCATACGTGTTATTCTATTCGGTCAAAAAGAAAATGATCTGCAGAAAGTACAAGCTGATAAAGGGTTTAAAATGATTAGTAATAAAATAGTATCAGTTGTTATACCAGCTAAGAACGAAGGGAGGGGGATAGTAGATACTATAAAAGCCATACCAGGTGTGGTGGATGAGGTTATTGTTGTTGATAACGCTTCTACAGATAACACAGCGCGGTTAGCTAGGGATGCCGGTGCTATTGTTCTTAATGAACAGCAACACGTAAACGGAATTGGGTATGGATATGCCCTTATGGCTGGTATTTATTATGCTAGCGGAGATTATATTGTGACAGTTGATGCTGATGGTGAGCATCCGGTTTCAAGAATTGAAGAGTTAGTGGGTTACGCGGTGAACAACGAAGTTGATTTTTTAAATTGTGCTCGTGACCAAGCTGCCTCTGGGAAAATACAGTCCCAGATTCGTCGCGTCGGTATCTGGTTGTTGAGCTTGGAAGTGCGTTTCCTATTTGGTGTAGGTATAAGCGATATTCTAACAGGGATGTGGGTTATTAATCGTTCTATTGTGCCTCTCCTAAAGGTGCAGCAGGGAGGCTGGAATTTCTCTCCCGAGATTAAGTTGTTTGCTTTTCTGAGTCCACATATAAGGTTTGCAGAGCAGTCGATATTAGCTACAGTGAGGGCATCGGATAAGAGTAAGCAGATTTTATGGCGTACAGCTTTGGAACATGCTTTGTTTATTGCGGTTTACAAGTTGCGCCAGCTGCGGTCTGTTGTTTTTGGGAAGAGCTTGTGGGCACAGCTGGCTACCCGTTAAAATTAATTAATGCGACTTCTTTTTATTACTCCTTTTTTTCACCCGCATAGAGGTGGTACAGAACTTTATGCTGAAGGTTTGCTTTCCCATTTAGTGTCAAACTCCCCTCAACTTGAAGTGGATGGGTTATGCTATAACACAGATAAAGCGCCGGAGTTCGAAAAATACAAAGGTTTAGACATTTATCGCGTTCCTTGTTTAAAGATTATTCCCGGACAGTTTGTTGTTCCTAAGCTAATACCCCTGATAAAAACACTGTTTAAGCTTTCCAAAAATAAATATTCCCATGTCTTAACGCAAACCAGAATATTTGATACATGCTGGTGGGTTTGGCTTTATGCAAAATTGGTTGGTGCAAAAAGCATTTTTATTGGTCACGGTGCTGATTTTGTTCATCATTCTAGCAGTCTGGTTGAGATTGTAGCCCGCATTGTAGATCGTACGCTGGCGCCTTTTTTTGTGCGGTTTTACAGTAAGGTGGTTGTAATTAGTTCTGCGACAAAATACTTCTATCAAGAACGGTTGGGTATCAAGAATCTCACCTTAATTTACGGGGGGCTTGATACAGCACAATTTGCCGGGAAAATCACCAGTGCCAGGATAATACCCAATATTGGCAGACATATTGATGATAATGAAGTGTTGGTAGCTTTTGTGGGAAGGTTGATTTGGGCGAAAGGCGTAGATCTAATGTATGAAGCTTTTAAAGGTGTAACTTCTACTAAGGATTCCTCTGTAAACTTAGTATTTGCGGGAGTTGGGGATTTACAGAAATCTCTGGAGGATAAAGTTAGCAAAGATGGCCTTCAAAATAGAGTTTTTTTCACCGGCTTGTTAGATCCCGAAGAGGTTCGGGATTTGCTCGCAATGACAGATATTTTTGTGAATCCATCTTTTAATGAAGGGTTACCGCGCGCCGTTTTAGAGGCGGCCGCGGCGGGTTGTTTTGTGATTGCAACAGATGTTGGATCTACCGGTGAAATAATCCAGGATGGTAATACCGGTATGCTGCTTGAATCGAACAGTGTAGACAGTATGGAAAAAGCTCTCCTTTGGTATTTGGATCATCCGGAAGAAGCTGTTAAAATGGCAAATTCCGCTCAAGTTTATGTTCGGAAGTTTTTTGATTGGAGTGTGGTCAGTAGGGAATTCTATCTGGAGGTATTGAGCGATGCGGTTAGTTAGATTTTCTTACTTCTAATATTGCTACTGTACTGTTTTGAAAAGTTTTTTTCAGGCCGTTTCTACTATTTAGTTCATCAATATATAGTTTGTCTAATGGTGAGATGTCACACGGTCTCCAGATGTTGAAATATGTTGCTTGTTTTTTATTTTGGTTTACTTCCTGCCAGGCGAAGAATCGCCCGCTTAAGATTAGCAGGACAGTGTTTGGGTCTTCTTTTTCTACAGTGTCTTCTATAGAGAACACAGCATTTGCGATATTTGAGTCCGCTGTGATAGGGTAAATGCTGTCTACATACGAACGTGTAGCAGTGTTAGCATAGACTCCGCCTTGGGTATTTATACCTGTCATTGCTTCAAAAATACCCTGGGTTGCAGGCTCACTGACTATAAGTAACTTTTCTTTCTCTTTGTAGTTGTCTGCTAACCAATTTGCAGCTTTAATTTCGTTTGGAGCAACCTGTGTGCTTAGTTGGCGGTACTTTAGAACACCCTTGTAGTTAGCTTGGTTGAGTGTAAAGGTGAGCAAGAACGCAATGCTGAAAATAGAAATAAGACTAGTCTTCAGGCAGTTACTCTTGATTTTATTAATAAAGTAGCCTACAGAAGCGGCAAGAGTGTAAATAAACAAGTACCGTCCAAAAGCATAAAATTTCAGCGAATAGGGTATTTTAGCAATAGCAATAGCTAAATTAATAATAAAAATCGGCAGTATCGCTTTTTCTATCTTATTCCTGGTAGAAAAGTAAACAGCGGCTAATGGGGCAAAGACAAGCATAGCGTATCCGTACCAGTTAGCTGTCACCTCGAGTTTTCTTTTCAGGTTGAGGTTAAAATGCGTACTTTCTGCTGTGTTAATAATGTTGAAATCAAGCACTGTGTAGCTTAAAACAACAGTAATTATTGCAAGTATCAAAACTGCAGGAGTTAAATAGTCAACTACTTTTTCTTTGATTTTTTTGCTGGTTAGAATAATGTAGGCAATTTGGAGAATTACTGCTAGAGCGCCAATTATAAAGTGGATGAGAACTGCACCTGTGCAGAGCAGAGCAATTTTCCCAATTTGTAAATTATTATCTTTCCTCCTGCTTTTGATAATGGTTATTAGGGAGCAGACACCTAATAGGGCAGAGAGGTTTTGGGGCAGTAAAAAGAGAGGGGAATAAACCATATATGATTCAAAAGCAAAAGCTCCTGCAATTCCGGCAAGAATACTGGCAGTTTTGTTTCCTGTTGCAGTTAAGGCTAAATACCAGCATGCGAGTACAGTAGCAAAGTAGAAGAAAAATTCAGCAAACCACCAGAATCCTAAGGGGTTAAAATTAAAAACAGATTGCAGTAAAGCAATGAGAATGTGGAATAGCGGGCTGTACCCGTTAAAAGTAAAAGTATCTGATATCTGGCTGTTCAACAGTTTAATATTCCCATTTGCTATTTCGTTTACTAGTGTCTGGTGCCCGTAAATATCCCAGTTCACATTTAGTGGGTAAGGTGTGTCCCACTTCCAAATTGCGAAAGCTAACAGACAGAGGAAAAAAAACAGGGCAAAGGTCAAAAGTTTATTGGTATTTGTACTATCAATGTTTAAAAACATATTTTATCCTTGCTTGCAAAAAATTCGTTTATTGAGTTGTAGAGGATTATTTTTTGTTTTGATTGAAGAATATCTATCCCAGTTTTAACAGGTTCATCTATCTGTATATTCTTGAGTTTTTCTGAAATTTCCCACTGCTCCCCGTCTCTTATTGGTATAAGAACAGCACCGGGTGCGTCCAGCTCTGTTACCACAATGTAGCAGACTTTCTTGTTTTCTAGACTGTTTATGTTTTTCTGTAAAGGTACTTTTTCAAAATTCTTATCCTGAATAGGCTTGAAGTGTACTGTTCCTTTAGAATCAAATACTAAACTTTCTGTGCTAAACAAAAATGTTTTGGTCAGTTTAAGCGCTTTTTGGTCCAAACCTGCTATGCTCCGTTCTACTGTAAAACCGGTGCTGTTCTTGAGTATTTTGTAATCTACTTTAAAATCGCCGTCTGTAATAAAAGTTATATTTGCTTTATTAAATACTGAAAGAAGGTTTTGGAACGTCCTGTAAAACCAGTTACTAAGTTGTTTTTTAGCAGCTTTGTTAGTTAAATTTTCTTTTTCTGTTATCACTGCTCTCCAATAGCCCGATTTAAAAGTAATTATGTCATCGTATGGCGATATTTTGTAAATGCTGCTGTACTTGGAGTTGTTAATTATGCTTATTGAATAGTTGTAAGGAAAGATCTGATAATTTTTAACTCTTAAAGATGGGTAGTTTGTTAGTGTATTTATACCTGCTATTGAGGCTGAGAACAACAGGAGAAGCACTAAGGCAAGGAAAATTTGCTTTTTATTATTTTCATTTTTCATGCTAAGTATTCTAACACCTCTGAAAAACTGGATCTATAGTGACCCCATAAACTTGACATACCTGATAGTGTGTGGTATTTTTAAACAACGCTATGAAATTTTTTATTAAGCCTCTAAATACCAGTATAACAGTTTTAGCTCTGGGGGCGCTCTTAGTAGTGCCTGTCTTTCCTTTAGTTTCCACCGATGTTTTAGCTGCTGATAACGCTTCTGGTGAATACGGTGGCGATTACGGTGGGGGAGAAAAGGAAGAAGTTCTTGAATTGGAAATTGATAAAGAGGTCTGGAATCCTGAAACAGGTGATTGGGAAGACAATATTGATAGGGAGGAACACGTTTTTTCACCTAATGGTTTAGTTACTTATCGTTTACGCTACCGTAATGCCGGTAATGTTGATTTGGAAAATGTTGAAATTATTGACCAACTCCCTTCTTATATTGATTTTATTACCGGTCCGGGTAGGTATAATTCTGATACAAGAGAGTTCTCATACACTGTTGGCCATTTAGAGCAGGATTCCAGGTGGCGGAGTATTACTTTAGATGTCCGTGTTTCTGTTGATTTAGCCCAGGATCTATGTCTAAAGAACCTTTCTTGGATATACCAGGATGGTAAGGAAATGGACAACGACGAAGCTTGGATTTGCGTGGCTGTAGAAGAAAAGGTGTTAGGAGTTGAAAAGCTTCCTGTATCTGGGGCATCAGCTACAGCTAATTTAATAGGATTATCATTAATGCTTATTCTTGCAGGATTAATTTTAAAAGCTTCAAGTTCTGTTATTCTGCGGAACGCTACATAGAGTAAAAAGGGTTTAGTAGTGGGGGCAGCGTGATTGGGCAGGCACGCTGTTCCCTCTACTGTATCCTCTACGTCTACTTGACACCTTCTATTTAAGTGTGTAAGTATTAAGTAATTGCGGAGTGCTAGAACCTCAATTTCGTGTTTCGTGTCCACTTCCAAACATTAAACTAAAATTATGGCTCTTATTTCTTCCGAAGAAACTTTATCTAATAATCATAAATCTAACAATCACAGTTCTGGTGATTCCAAATCTGTGGTTGAAAGTTATAGAGAGTCCGGTGATACCCTTGAAGCAAAGGGTATCTTAGATATTCAATCTGACGGTTATGGAATTCTGCGTTCACCAGAGCTCAAGCCTAGCTCTACTGACGTATACGTTTCCAGTTCCCAGATAAGGCGTTTTGATATTAGAATGGGCGATACTGTTACCGGTATAGCGCGTCCACCGAAGGAAGGGGAGCGTTATTATTCCCTTTTAAGGGTAAATAAAGTTGCGGGTAAAGATCCAGAGGAGGCCAGCAAGCGTCCGCGTTTTGATAAGCTCACTCCTATTTTTCCGCGTGAATGGCTTAAACTGGAAACTGAACCGAATATTGTAAGTACTAGGTTGATTGATTTAGTTGCTCCTATAGGTAAAGGACAAAGAGGTTCTATTGTTTCTCCTCCTTATGCAGGGAAGACATGGCTGTTGAAAGATATTGCTAATGGGATTACGTCCAATCATTCGGAAATGGAATTAATTGTTCTTTTAATAGCGGAGCGCCCGGAAGAAGTTACAGATATTCGCAGATCAGTTGATGGTGAGGTTATTGCTGCTAATTTTGATGAGCCGCCAGAGGTTCATACTCAAGTGTCCGAGTTGGCTTTAGAAAAAGCAAAGCGCCGTGCTGAACTTGGTGAGGATGTAGTTATTTTATTAGATTCTATTACCAGGTTGGCGCGCGCTTACAATTTGGTAATTCCTCCTTCTGGAAGAACACTGAGTGGGGGTTTTGATCCTACAGCATTGTACCCACCGAAGCACTTTTTTGGTGCCGCCCGTAATTTCGAAGACGGTGGTTCATTAACTATTATGGCAACGGCACTTGTAGATACTGGATCTAGAATGGACGATTTGATTTACGAAGAGTTTAAAGGGACAGGTAATATGGAGCTGTTTTTGGATCGTCGTCTTGCTGAGAGGCGAATATTTCCTGCTATTGATATAAAAAGATCTTATACACGCCATGAAGAGCTCCTATATGATAAAGATACGTTGGAAAAAGCACATCGCTTACGGAGAATGACTGATCTTCTTGGCGATGCGGAGGCTACACCGCTCATAGTTGAGCGGTTGAAGAAAACGCAGGATAATAAGGAATTTTTAGATACTTTGCACGAGAATAAATAGAAATGTAGGGAGGATTGAATTCTAGTAGTGGTTTCTTTGCTTTAATAGTGATATTTTAATCTAACTGGACAAGTTTTTTTGCCAAAGTTCCTCTCTAACATAGTAAAAATAGTAATGCTGGGTACGGATAGTGAAAGTTAAATTTGACATGTCAGTATGCGGGTGGTATATTGCAATTTGCCTGATTTAAAAGGCGGGTATGAAACACGAGCCCTCAGGAATCTCTCCCTCTTATCGCGACGTACTTTATTTGCCCGGCCTAGAGCCAAATTTGGGAGAGAAAACCAATTTAAATTCTTACCTCATCTTTTTACAAACCCTTGCTTTCTCGCGGATTAAAAAGGGCTTAGTTGCTATTTTGGTTGGTTTCAGCAGTTTAAGAATAGCTGTTAAACGCATGAGATTTTTTATTGTTAGAAAGCTTCTGTGGGGTCGTGGTAGGCTATCTCGCCCGTTGAGTCATGCTTCTCTCGTTGGTTTGGGAAGCGCTGTGATTTTAGTTGCACCTTTACTAAATACTCCAACAACTTTTGCTGAAGGTAATGGAATAGAGGTAAGTGATGCATTTTCAAAACCTGTTACTACTATTACAGAAGGGGTGAGAGGCTACGCAAGGTCAGAAAAGATTGGACATACTGTTACTGCAGGAGACACACTTTCATCTATTGGGGAGAAATACAAAGTTTCTGTTTCCAGTTTATGTGCAAGCAACAATCTTAGTGACTGTGATAATTTACGTGTCGGTACAATTTTGCAGATTCCTCCTATAGAGGATGGTGTTATTGTCGAAGTAAAGAAAGGTGATAGTGTTGAAAAGTTAGCGGAGAGGTACAAAGTGGATCCCCAGTTAATTGTGGATGCTAACTACCTTTTTAAGCCCTTTAATTTGGAGGTTGGAAGCGAGTTAATTGTGCCTGGGGCTACTATTCCAAAGCCCTCCGCTCCTGCTGCGCCTTCTACTCCGGCAGTTAGTTCGGTTCTTGCTTCGCAAGGTGAGTTTATTGGTGGAAGCGGGCGCTTTATTTGGCCGACATCCAACAGAACTGTTTCGCAAGGTTACCACAGCTACCATCCAGCTGTTGATATTCCTAGACCTAAGAGTGGACCAATTTACGCAATTGACTCAGGTCGGGTTGTACGTGCTGGCTGGTGGCCAGTCGGGTTTGGGATTGCTGTTCAGATTGATCACGGTGACGGCTATTTGAGTTCTTATTGTCATCTTTCTAGGGTAGCTGTCAGTGTTGGAGATTATGTTGAGCAGGGGCAGGTTATTGGTACTATGGGTGCGACCGGTAGAGCTTATGGTCAACACGTTCATTTTATGATTCAACACAACGGTAAATTTCTCAATCCTATGATTTTTTACTAAAAAGTAAACTTTTTCGCATCTTCTTCCCCGGCTGGTTTTGGTGTATTTTGTTCTGTACCTTTCAATCAAGAGTTGTTAACAATTGTTACTAGGTTGCAAAGCGTTTCTTGTGTTACTATTTTTACTACGATGGGGCGGTAGCTCAGTGGAAGAGCACCTCAGTCGCAATGAGGAGGTCAAGGGTTCAAATCCCTTCCGCTCCACCATCTGTATAAATATTTAGGTTAGTTATTAAACTGTTGCTATTACTCCATTGCTTTACTGCTTTTTTGTTCCCCCTTTATTATGTTATTAATCTCTTTAGTAGGCTCTTAGGAGCTTGCTACAATGTATGTTAGAATAACGATCATAATGCTGGAAAAGTACCAACCTTCAAAGATTGAGCCAAAATGGGAAAAGGTCTGGGAAGAAAATGAGCTCTACCGATCCGAGGATTTTGCTGCTGCAAAGAAGAAGTATATTCTTGTGGAGTTCCCCTATCCTTCAGGGGAGCGTTTACATGTTGGGCATGGACGGACTTACTGCTGTTTAGATTCGGTAGTCAGAAAGTATCGTATGCAAGGTTATAACGTGATGTTCCCTTTTGGGTGGGATGCTTTTGGTTTACCGACCGAAAATTATGCTATTAGAACCGGTATTAGCCCTCAAAAGGCGACAGAGGATAACATTGTTAGTGCTAAAAAGCAAGTAAAAAGGTGGGGAATTTCAATAGATTGGCGGAGGGAAGTAACAACATCTGATCCAAACTACTATAAATGGACGCAGTGGATTTTTTTAAAATTGCTGGAAAAGGGTCTAGCTTATCGGGACGCCGTCCCCGTTAATTGGTGTCCTAAGTGCAAAACAAATTTAGCTAATGAAGAAGTTTTGTCAGATGGTACCCACGAGCGTTGTGGTGCTGGAGTTGAAAGGAGGATGCAGGAACAATGGCTTTTAGCTATTACCAAATACGCAGATCGGTTGCTAGAGGATTTGGAGAATGTTG
This sequence comes from uncultured Candidatus Saccharibacteria bacterium, assembly GCA_964451675.1. Taxonomy (GTDB): domain Bacteria; phylum Patescibacteriota; class WWE3; order JAUXAW01; family CAYREW01; genus CAYREW01. Next base: position 47,453 of record CAYVIL010000003.1, on the reverse strand, counting down.
ATTTTATTCCCAAAATCAAAGCGCAACAGAAGAATTGGATTGGCAGAAGTGAGGGTTCTTTGATTAGATTCGATGTACGCAACTCTGAGGAGAAAATTGAGGTTTTTACTACGCGGCCGGATACATTATTTGGTGTTACTTTTATTATACTTGCGCCCGAACACCCCGTATTGGATAAAGTTAAATCGCAAATGCCAGATTCCCAAAGAGAAAAAGTCGAGGAATACGTTGAGCAAGCTGTTCAGCGTTCTGATCTGGATCGATTGGCTGAAGCAAAAGATAAAAGCGGCGTTTTTACCGGTGTGTACGCGCTTCATCCTTTTACTGAGATTGAACTACCTATCTTTGTATCCGATTTTGTTTTGATGACTTATGGTACCGGCGCCATTATGGGAGTTCCTGCACACGATAAACGAGATTACGAATTTGCTATTAAGTTTGGATTACCTATTAAGGAGGTTATTAAGCCGGAGAACAAACAGAATGACCAAGAAGTCTATACTGGTTACGGAAAGTTGGTAGCTTCTGGCTCTTACAGTGGTTTACAATCAGAAGTTGCTATGGAGAAGATTATTGGGGATTTAGCTGCGAAAGGGAAGGGGTGTAAGGATGTCCAGTACCATTTGCGGGACTGGATTTTTTCAAGGCAGCACTATTGGGGGGAGCCTATACCCGTTATTTATTGTCAACGCTGTGGGGTAGTACCTGTTCCTGAGAGCGAATTGCCGGTTGAGCTTCCGCCTCTTAAAAATTATAAACCAACAGGGACTGGAGAGTCTCCTTTAGCAGCGGCAGAGGATTGGGTATCAACAACTTGTCCTATTTGTAGCGGGTTAGCAAGAAGGGAAACAGATACTATGCCGAACTGGGCAGGTTCGAATTGGTATTACATGCGCTATTGTGATCCCGACAACCCCGAAGAATTAGCCAGTATGGATAAGTTAAACTATTGGATGCCAGTTGATTGGTATAACGGTGGTATGGAACACACAACTTTGCATCTTCTTTACTCCCGTTTTATTTATAAGTTTTTGTTTGATTGCGGATATGCTCCGGGTCCTGAGCCATACGCCAAAAGAACTTCTCATGGTGTTGTTTTGGGACCTGACAATCAGAAAATGAGTAAATCTAGAGGCAATGTTGTTAATCCTGATGATGTTGTTGCTGCTTATGGAGTTGATACTTTTAGGTTGTACGAGGCTTTTCTGGGACCTTTTGATCAGATGGTGGTGTGGGATCCTCATGGGGTTGCGGGGTGCTATCGTTTTTTGAACAAGGTTTGGCGGTTGGTTACAGAAACTGCGAAGCAAACAAATTCTTCCGCATCTGTGCAGGTTAGTGATCATTTAGTTCGCAAGCTGCATCAACTTGTGGAGAAAGTTGGCAATGATATTGAATCAATGAAATTTAATACAGCTGTTGCTGCGTTAATGGAATTTACTAATAGTTGGGCAGCTAGTGAAGAAACATTAACATTGGAATCTATTGGCGTGTTTCTACAAACGTTAGCACCTTTAGCCCCCTATATAACGGAGGAGCTTTGGTGTAATGCCCTAGGTAATTCTTTCTCCATCCATCGGCAACCCTGGCCAAAATTTGATCCAGATTTGGCGCGCGAGAAAACTTTGACTATTGTTGCACAGGTTAATGGGAAGACTAGAGCTACCTTTGATGTAACCAGAGTTACATCTAGGGATGAAATTATTGCTCGTGCTAAAGATCTTCCTAATGTGGAAAAATATTTGCAAGGCAGAGATATTAAGAAAGTTATTTATGTCGATCAGCGCTTAGTAAATTTTGTGGTTCTTTAGACTTTAAGTATAGACGGGAGTTGGTGTTTATCTTTTGCTGTGTATTTTTTTTTACACCATCCAGAGAGGATATGATTTTTAATATGTATTCTAGGTGGTTGCGACTATGGCATAGCTATCTAGCAGTATCTCTTTTCTCTGCCGCATTGTCCGCTCTTCTTATATTTCTCATTGTTGTACCACGTTTGGAGCCTGACTTACATGTATTTTATCCTGGTAATGGTGCAATGGAACTTGAAAATGTTGCTTCATTTAGTGCAGAACCGCTGCAGTCAAAAAAAAGTTTGGGTTTAGATGTTATTAATATTAATACTGCTACTGTGGAACAGTTGGCGACTCTGTATAACATTGGGCCAAAGCGCGCTGCTGCTATAATTGAATACAGGACGAAGAACCCTTTTAGAACAATCGATGAGATTAAAGATGTTTCAGGTATTGGTGACAAGACCTTTGAAAAAATAAAGGATGCTATAACAGTAGGAAATTAACCCTCCGCTTGTTGTTGACATCACGTTCGTAGTACGTTAAATTATCAATAATGGCAGAGTTGAAAGATAAAGTTCTTATATACGTATCTCTTTTTCCTCAGGTAGCAGAAACCAGGGTTTTAGAACAGTTTAAGCGTATTGGCTACAGCTCTCGAGGTATTTCCAAGGTCTTATCGTCTTTAATTGCTGAGGGGTGGTTGGAGGAAACTGAGAGGAGTGATGGTTTAAATTTACGATCTTTGGCTAACTTCAACTCCGAGTGGGATGGCAAGTTTCGATTAGTTTTATTTGATGTTCCGGAAGAACAACGCTGTATTAGAGATTCCGTACGTAATTATATTAAAAAACTCGGCGCAGGGCAGTGGCAAAGGAGCGTTTGGGTTCTTTGGCGGTCTTTGCCCGATGAGTTTTGGGAAAAATTAAGTACAAAGGGTTGGGATCGCTATGTGTATGTAGTAGAAACATTAAATATTTTAGGTGTTAAAAACAATGTTCAATTTGCTGCTCGTGTTTGGGATTTATCAGCCTTGAACAAGGAATATGCATCAGTTTTGGAAGCTTGGCAAACAGGTTATGTAGAGAATCAAGATAGTCCTGACAGGTTAGATAATTTAGCTAACAATGTAACCGCAAAGTATTTAGATACTGCTGTAAAAGATCCTTTCCTTCCTAAAGAGCTTCTGTTCGCTGATTGGTTGGGTGATGACGCACGAAAGCTTGTTTCTTCATTGGAGAAGGTTAAAATAGGTGCAAAGACCAAAATGTGACATTCACGAACGTACATATTCTATTAGGCCTTTATTGGCAGCTTTTATTTTATTTACTCTTGTTTTCAGTTTTTACTTCTATACACCACCTCCAATTTATACAGGTTCCTGTGTTGATTTGATTGGGCAAGTTTCCGACATTTCTTATCGAGCAACGCACCAAAATTTGGACATTACAGGATTAGTTTTTGATGGAGTTCCCCTTGTAGGTAGTATTCGTGTTAAGACTAGGTTATATCCCCTTTTTTCAATAGGGGATTCCCTTAAAATTACTGGTACGTTAGAGAATCCTCCTGGTTATTTGCATTTGCGTGGGATCTCCGCTCTTTCCAGTTATCCTGCTTTGGAGAAAGTACAGGATTTAGATTATAAAATGGAGTATAACCTGCGTAGTTTAAAATACTCTGTCCGGTCTAAATTTTTTTCTTGGAGAGATTCTTTAATAGCGCGGACTAAGAGGCTGCTACCAGAGCCACATTCGTCTCTATTAGCAGGAATTTTGTTTGGTTATTCTAATATTCCTTCTAAATTTTCCAATGCATTAAAGAAATCTGGAACAACACATATTGTTGTTGCTTCCGGATTTAACTTTGTAGTTGTTATAAGTGCTTTAACTGCTATTGCTTTTTTATTTGGGCGTTGGGGTTCTCTACTTTTTTCTGTTTTTGGAGTGATTTTCTATGCTTTAATAGTGGGAGGTAATCCGCCAGTTGTTAGAGCTGCTCTAATGACTTTTTTAGCTTTTCTCGGTCAGTTTTTGGGAAGACAACCTGATTCTCGGTTCGCCTTGTTTTTTAGCTCCGTTCTGCTCTTACATTTCAGTCCAAATCTTCTTTGGAATGTTTCTTTCCAGTTAACTTTTTGTGCTACCTTAGGTATGGTGTATGTTTCTCCTTTTATCGTTAAGTATTTACGCTTCTTACCTAAGTTTTTCAGGAGTTCTATAGCTGAAACGTGGTCTGCACAGATAGCTACATACCCTGTTTTATTCTTTTACTTTTCTCAGCCCTTTTCTTTTATATCTTTTATTTGTAATATTTTGATCATTACCGCGGTACCGTTTATAACTTGGTTAGGCTTTCTCTCCGTATTTTCTTCTTATCTAAGTTTTCAGCTTAGTGGTTTTTTTTCGTTTTTACTCTATGCTCCTTTAGAATACGTTGTCTCAGTAATAAATTTATTTAGTTAATGTTTTTTAATCTAAGGAGAATCTATACCTCTAGTCTTTTTTGGTATCTCTTAGTGTCGCTTACGGTCAGCATCTGTTTAGCTTGGTTCCAGGTGCCTGATTCAGCACTTCATATTTTTTTCTGCGATGTAGGGCAGGGGGACGCTTTTATACTTAAGTATCGCAACCTGACTGTGCTAGTAGATGGAGGTCCGGGTAAAGATGTGCTTACATGTTTAGATACCGCACTTCCGTTCTGGGAGCGAGATATAGATTTGTTGGTTTTATCCCATCCACACGCTGATCATGTGACCGGGTTGGTCCATGTGCTTGAAAACTATAGAGTTCGTAATGCTCTTTTGGCGTTTTCCCCTTATTCTAGCGAGGTTTACTCTGCGTTTTTGAATACTTTAGTAAGTAATAATATTCCTACGATTAAGGCGTTCCAAGGACAAGTAATTGTTCTTGAACCACTTTGTTTAGAAGTGGTTTGGCCGCCAAAGTTTTGTTACCAAAGCGATATTAACTATTGTTCGGTCGTTGTGGATGCCCGTTATAAACAGTTTTCCGCTCTTTTAACCGGGGATTTTTCAAACGAAGCACAGAAAAGCTTTCTGATATTATCAGGGTTTGATAATACAAATGTGCTTAAGGTGCCACATCAGGGTGCTCAGGACTCCTTGTACAGTGAATTACTGCTGCAGTCCGAGCCTGAGTTAGCAGTTATTTCCGTTGGTGCTAATAATAGATTTGGACACCCCAGTAGGGAAACTTTGAAAATGCTTCAGGATTTTGGAGTTACTGTAAAGAGGACAGATTTAGACGGTACTATAGAAATTGTGAGCGATGGAAGCAACTGGTTTTTGCGCTAATCCTATTTTTAACTGGGAACTTCTTCACAATATTAAAGTACTGTTTGCTGCAGTTTCTTTTGGTTACACTCTAGATTGGGGTTTACACGTGCGGTAATATTAAATTTAATGGTAGTCAAAAATATAGAGCGATCCATAGAAGCAGATTTAGGGGAAGTTGTAAAAAAGAATTTGGGTCTAATTCTCGAGAGCGCTTATTTAGAACAGCCTGCGGATCCGTCCCATGGAGACATTGCTTCTACTTTTGCATTGGCAGAGTTTAGGAGAATTCTTCAGGGAGAAGTTGAATTTTCTACTCCTTTGGAAGTGGCCCAGCTCATTGTAGAAAAATTTCCCGAGAGAGAATATTTACAAAAGGTAGAGGCGGTTGCTCCCGGGTTTATCAATTTCTATATAAGTGATCGGGCTTTATTGGCGGTGCTGGAAAGTATTCTATCTGAGAAAGGTAAATATGGATCTTCGAGTTGGGGAGAAGGAGCGAAGGTTTTGTTGGAACATACTAGTCCTGATCCAATTAAAGCACTCCATGTTGGGCATCTACGCAATAACTTTTTAGGTATGGCGGTAGGTAATCTGCTCGAGTTCTCGGGGTTTGATGTTACTCTGGATTGTGTTGTTAATGATAGAGGAACTCACGTTTGTCGTGTAATGTGGGGATATCTTTTTGGTGCCTATTCGGAAAGTAATATTGATTTAGATAGGTTGCTTAATTTTAGTATTGCTGATAGTACATTAGAAAGACTGCCCGAGCGGTGGGATTGGGAGCAGCTGTTGGACAAGTGGGTTGAAGATTCTTCGAATTGGCTTACACCGGATGATATAGGTTTGAAATCTGATTATTTTTATCTTCTTTTTTATGCTTTGGGCGATAGGGCCGAAAAAGAAGTTCCCGGGGTAAAGGCGTCAATAAGGAAGATTCTACAGGCATGGGAAAGCAACAATCTTAAAGTGAAGAGTCTTTGGAAAATGATTATTACGCAGTCGTTGGTCGGGCAGGACCAAACATATAGTACGATCGGAAGTAGGCACGACCATGTTTGGTATGAGAGTGCTCTTTATGAAGAAGGTAAGGATTTGGTGAGCAAGGGTTTAGAAGAGGGCGTTTTTCAGGAAAGTGAGGGGGCGGTAATAACCAATCTGTCGGAGTACAATTTACCGGACACAGTTGTTATTAAATCGGACGGTACCAGTCTTTACCACACTTTTGATATTAATTTAACTAAGAAAAAGAGGGAAAAGTTCCCCTCGGATCTCTATATGTGGGTTATAGCTAATGATCAAATTTTGTATATGAAACAACTGTTTGCTATTTGCGAGCAGTTGGGTATAGGTACGCTTAAGGATTATCTTCATTTGTATTTTGGTTATGTCTATTTAAAAGGGGGTGAGAGAATGCGCTCTAGGGAGGGATCTGTTGTTACTGCTGATTACTTGTTGAATGCAGTAGGTAAAAAAGTTTGTAATGTTATGGAAAGTTCAAATATGCTTCGCCAGCTCACGGACGATGAGAAAGAAGATGTCATTCAGCAAGTCACTTTGGCAGCTGTAAAATATGGTTTATTGCGCTATAGCCGTGAGAAAGATATTAATTTTAATATAGATACCTCCGTTTCTTTAGAAGGTGATTCAGGTCCTTATGTTCAGTATGCTTGTACTAGAGCTGAATCCATTTTGGATAAAGCTGGTGTTGCTAGTTGTGCTGATTTAGTAGTCAATTCAAACTATTTGTTTTGCAAGGAAGCTGAGCAAAGCTTGCTGCGTTGTTTGTCAGCATTTCCTAGGGTAGTTAAAGTGGCTACGGAGACATACGAGCCTCAAATTGTTTGTTCTTACTTATTTGATCTGGCAAGGAGGTTTAACAAGTTTTATGAAAAAGTTTCTGTTATTAATTCTACTGGTGATGATCGGGATGCCAGACTTGCTTTGGTCTTTGCTGCTGCGCAGGTTATGAAGAATGGACTGGGTCTGCTTGGTATTTCTTTGCCCCACTCAATGTAGCTTTGGTCCTATAAATAGGAAGGATCGATTTGCAAACAATCCCCTAAAATTTATTGATTTCTGTCCTGTAGTTGGGAGTTGGAGGTAAATTGTTGATATGGTGCGTGGAAACTATTTAGATTTACTCATATCTGGGTGCAGTAATAATTAGCCTGTTCAAGGTGGATCCAGGAGGGTGGCACGTTTGAAGTGTTAAAATTTCTGTATGGTATGCGGCTGTTAACGGTGAGATATCAAAGCCGTCTAGGATCTTTTTTTCTTGTACGCGGTAATCGAACATTTTGCCTTTGTAAAAAAGGACAATGCGGTCTCCGTTTTCTAGTTTTCGCAGCAGGTTAAATACTGTTGCGTACTCTCCCAGTTGCCAGAAGTTTAGACTGGAATGGGCGAAAAGAAAAATATTGTTGTTTGATCCCGGCTTTGCTGTTCCTTTTGCGTGGGCTACGCCATGCTTAAGGGCTTCCTTGTAAATTGTCTCATCTGTTACTTCTACATCTTGTATAACTGGAGCGTTGACATTTATTTTTTCTATAACAATGCCAAACTCTTTAGAGGCAGGTCCCACTCTTATCGGGGTTGGTTGCTTTATTAGTGCAGCGAACGGACTCGGTTTCTCTTTGATTACGATTTCCTGCTCTTCTAAAGAAAACTTGCGTCCTAGTAATCTATGCCATTGATATCTTAGCTCAGAATTAATTGTTGGCCAAAGGGCAAGTAAAAGTAACGCTATACCGCTAACAATAAATGTATTGGAAATGATTTTGAGAATTATGTTTTTTTTCATTTTTTTTGCGCTGGTAGCAGTCAACGTGTTAGACTATAAATGATCTACGCCCCTGTAGTTCAATTGGACAGAACGTCGGCGTCCTAAGCCGAATGTTGGGGGTTCGAATCCTCCCAGGGGTACCACAAAAAAAGAAAAAGCGCACATTTTGCTACCCCACAAGTAGAATTGCTGTTCTACCGTAGTTCTATTGTAGACTTAGTGAGTATAAGTTAGGCTCCCCAGTTTCCTTAAATTTAGTAAGAATGACTATTTTATCACCTTTGGGAAAGGGGACGGCTAAGGCCTCTTCTATCCGCCCACTGTACATGGTGGTTATATTGGTTCCGCTCTTTTCTACAATGCGAATGGAGTCTTTGTTTACTAGTAACAAATGTTCCGAGTCTGAATACCAAATTACCTGGCTGGGATCATCACCGTCTAATTCAAGTGGGGTATATTTTTCTTGTTCTCCCACGCTTAAAGGCTTCTCGAAGTTGTAAATTATAAATTTTCTCGTTCCGTTTTTCTGTTGTTCAGTTAGGAATTTATTTTCGTCTGGAGACCACTTTGTTGCCGAAGATGTGGCAATTTTTTTCACTTCTTCTGTTAATTTAAAACGGTTTGCTAACAGTGATTTTATCTCCTCTTCCTCTTTTTGCCAGTTATTTATTGTTATCTTGGGGTCAGCTTGTTGTACTTTGTTAGGTCCACTAACATCTGTTTTAATTAAATACGATCGTGATTCGTCTACTTCAACTAATAATTCTGTACCTAAAGGAGACCACTGCATAGATTTAGCAGCTGAGTATGACGCTTGCTTAGTGTCTGGAATTATTTGGTTTGCGGAGGTTTTGATTAACGGTAGTGTTGTGTTTTCAAGGTTTAATATACCTATTCCAGTTTTCGATCCCTTTTTGATTTTAAAGGCAATCTTATTTTGTTGATCTGTAGTTATAGGGGAATATGCTCCTGTAGAAGTTAATGGTTTTAGTTCCGGAGTTTGCGAAATAAGGAGTGCAGATACGCTGGTCACTAGACCTTCCTGCACCGACACATCTTTTTCCCATTTAGAATAGCCTTCTTTAATAAGTGTGAGGTTATATTGTCCTGGTTTTAGTCCGCTTAATGTAGAGGGTGTAGCTGTTATTAGCTCATTGTCAAAAAATATTTTGGCACCGTCTGGTCTAGATTTGACCAAAACCATACCTGTCTTTTCAATTCTTTTTTCTTCTGGGTTGAATTTTAAACCGCGCGCGTAAAAGAATATTGCTACACTTGTTCCTGCAACAAGAACAAATGCGGCTAGTGTGAATAGTAGTCTTCTGTTCATTTTTTGTTATGATAACAAGGATTGAGTAGAGATTCAACTTTTGGTATTATCTCTTTAATGGCTAAAAAAATTGCGATTGATTTAGGTACTGCAAATTCTTTGGTATATGTGAGCGGAAAAGGTGTTGTTTTGAATGAGCCTACGGTGGTTGCTCTATCTACAGAGGACCGCAAAGTTGTTGCTGTAGGTAGAGATGCTAGAGAAATGTTAGGGAAGACACCAGAGAATATCCAAGCTCTGCGGCCTATGCGGGACGGTGTAATTGCTGATTATTTAGTAACAGAGGCAATGCTGAAGTATTTTATTGGGCAGGTGACCGGAAATGTGCGCCTTTTTAAGCCAGAAGTTATGGTTTCTGTGCCTGCTGGAGTTACTTCGGTCGAATCCCGCGCTGTTTTAGACGCAATTACAGCTGCTGGGTCCCGCACTGCGTATTTAATACCAGAGCCGCTCGCAGCTTCGATTGGAGCTGGTATTCCAATTGGTGAGCCATCAGGCAATATGATTGTAAATTCCGGTGGGGGAACTACGGAAGTTGCGATTACTTCTCTTGGTGGTGTTGTTGTTTCCGAAAGTGTGAGAACAGCAGGTAACGCTATAGACAGTGCTATATCGGACTATATGAGGAGGGAGTATAATCTTGTAGTAGGTGAAGTTACTGCGGAAAAGATAAAAATTGAGATCGGTGCCGCTTTGAAGTTGGAGAATGATCTAAATATTGAAGTAAAGGGCCGGGGTAGTTTAGATGGTTTGCCCCGTAGAATTGAAATTACTTCTGGGGAAATAACAGAGGCTATCCAAGGTCCTCTTTCGTCTATGGTAACGGCAATTCGCCGTGTTTTGGAAAAAACTCCTCCTGAGTTGGTATCTGATGTTATTGACAAGGGTATGGTGTTGAGCGGTGGTACTAGTTTGTTGAGGAATATTGATAAATATTTTACTCGAGAAACCGGGGTCGCTGCCCATCGTGCGGACGAGCCAATTTTTTGTGTGGTTAAGGGAGCGGGTGTGGCTATAGAAAACATGGAAACTTTTAAGAAGAGTGTTTTAACCCGGTAATATTTTATTGATGTTGATTGGAATTGATGCCTCCCGTGCAGTTTCCAGCAAGTGGGGGGGGCCTGAAAACTATTCTTACTACCTTATCCGTGCGTTAGAGAAGGTTGATCAGCGTAACAATTATCGTTTATACGTTAATTCTGAGCCTCCTCGAACTCTGTGTGTTGGTGATAATTTTGAAGTTAGGCAGTTGAAGTGGGCCCGATTTTATACACAGGGGGGCTTAGCTTGGGAATGTCTAATGCGTCAACCGGACCTTTTATTTGTCCCAGCACATACAATTCCTGTTCTTCGTCGCCCGAGCTTGAAAACTGTTGTTACTATTCATGATTTAGCAGCGCAGTACCTCGAGCAGTACTATACTTTTCCCGGCCGTCTTTATTTGAATAAAGCTACTGAGTATTGTGCAAGAAACGCATCTCACATTATTGCTGTTTCCCATTCTACTAAAAGGGATTTAGTTAGCCAATTCGGTATATCGGAGGAGAGAGTTACTGTTATTTATGAGGGTTACGATAGAGATGTTTTTAAGCCCCAGCCTGAAAATAAAGTAGCTGAACTTGCGGGGAAATATGGTTTTTCAAGGAACTATATTTTGAGTGTGGGGACGGTACAGCCAAGAAAAAATTATAAAAGGCTTATTGAGGCTTTTTCTGCAATATCAAGTCAATATAAGGATATGGATTTGGTAATTGTTGGAAAGAAAGGCTGGCTTTGTGAGGATATTTACGAATTGCCCAGACAGCTTGGTATTGGTCAGCGGGTTAATTTTTTAGGGCATGTTCCTGATAGCGATCTTCCCGTACTGTACAGCGGAGCGGTGGTATTTGTTTTCCCGTCTTTATACGAGGGTTTTGGTTTAGCTCCTTTGGAAGCGATGGCTTGTGCTACACCTGTAGTTCTTTCTGAAGTTTCTAGTCTTCCAGAGGTTGGGGGGGACGCTGCTGTGTATGTAGAACCTACCAGTGTCTCAGCAATAGAAGAGGGAATAAGAACTGTACTGGCAGCCTCTGCTGAAGAAAGAGAGCATTTGGTTAAAACTTCTTTGCGCAGAGCTTCTAAATTTTCTTGGGAACGGGCTGCTAAGGAAACAATAGACGTGTTTAATAAAGTTGTGGGGCAGTAAGAGACCTAATTATGGTTAAGCGCTATAGTGATCTCATTTTTTAACTGGTAAGAAGTTAATAAAATAGTGAAATAGCCCCACTAGGGACCCCAAAACACAATTACCTGCTACCTACTAATCCAACACGAAAAAACCGAATAATTTTGAGCTACCCCCAATGGGGCTAACGAGCGACACGTACGTTTCCGTTTCCTTTTGGCGGATAAAAGGAAATCGATCTCTTCCTCCTATTTTTATCTCCTTGTAGTTCTCTCCGAATTTTTGGGAGTGATAAGAGGATATTAAGTTTTTAAAGTGCTTTTGTTAGATATCTACATTCTCTGCTAACCTCCATATGTATGTATTATCAATGCCTGCTCTCCTCCCCTCACTTAGGTAATACTAAAATTTAAGCGTAGATTGTGAGCCGGTATCCTCACAATAACAGTTCCAGAATCCCATGGACACAGCAAATTGTCAAGGGGCAAGTCAATTTTTTTTATGGTACAATGATTAAGAAATGTCGACTAAATCTTCTGTATTAACTGAATTTAAAAAAGTTCTGCTACCATCTGAGCAAGAAAGCCTTAAGGTACTGATGGTTGCTCCCGAAGTAAGTCCTTACGCCAACGTGGGTGGCGTTTCGCGTGTTATTTCTGCACTTTCTCGTTCCTTAGTAAATTTGGGACATGATGCGCGTGTCTTCATGCCCAAGTTTGGTTCAATAGACGAAGATAAATACGATTTGGAGATGGTGTTGGAAGGGCTAGAGGTGCCTACAGGTGTTGATGAAGGAGATAACCGCCGCTATTTGATTTGTAATGTTAAAAAGCACCGTGTTCCTGGTGGTCCGTTAGTCTATTTTTTGGAAAATATGGAATATTACGAAAAAAGGGCAAATGTTTATGGTTATAGTGATGATTCTTTGCGCTGGGCGCTTCTCTCGCGCGGATGTTTAGAGTTTTTGTGTCACCACGATTGGATACCTGATATTATCCATGCCAATGATTGGCAGATTGGTGCTGTACCAAACTACCTTAAAACAGAGTATGAAACAGAGGAAAGGTTCTTACCTGTAGCTACTGTTTATACAATTCATAATTTAAATTACCAAGGTATGTTTAATCACAAACTTGTCCCGGAGACAGATTTAGATGATGGTCGATCGCAAATTGCTAGCTTCTATTCTAAACGATTAGAGAAGCAGAACTTTGCGCGCAGAGGTATTTTATATTCAGATTTGGTTAGTACTGTTTCTGAGACCTACTCGCGAGAAATTTTAACTCCTGAATGTGGAGAGGGTTTAGATCGACTGCTGTTAGAAATGCGTTCCAAGCTGTTCGGTGTTGTCAACGGTGTTGACTATAAAGAGTTTAATCCCAAAACTGATCCTTTGATTGAGGAAAATTTTGATGTAAACAGTTTGTCTAAAAGAGTGCTAAACAAGCTAGCGTTGCAGAAGGAGCTTGGGCTTCCTGAGGATGAAGAGATTCCTGTTTTAGGAGTAGTTGGACGTTTGGATGAGCAGAAAGGTCTTGATCTTACTGTTTCGATATTGTGGCCGCTTCTTAGGAGCTTCGATGTTCAGTTTATAATTGTTGGTGGAGGAGATCCGCATTTTGTGGACGAGTTCCAAAAGCTTAAGAAAGAGTTTCCGGAAAAGGTGGGTGCCCATTTAATGCCAAATTTTACTCTGCCCCGTCTAGTTTTCGCTGGTTCCGATATAATGCTTTTTCCTTCTAAGTTTGAGCCTTGTGGTATTGTGCAGATGGAAGGTATGCGTTACGGTGCTATTTCTGTCGCAAGAGCTACTGGGGGTTTAGCAGACACAGTCAAAGACTACGACCCAAAAACAAATAGTGGCTATGGGTTTGTTTTTCCTGATTATAACATGTGGCAATATTTTGCTCAGGTTATTCGTGCTCTAGAGGTTTACAGACATCCCCGCGAGTGGCGCGGGCTGGTTCGTAGAGCAATGCAAGAAGATTTTTCTTGGACTGCTAGTGCTGAAAAATATGTTGATCTTTATTTCAAGGCTATACATTTCAGAAAGCAGGATTTGCTAGCTGATGGTTTAGTAGCTCCTAATAGTATAGAATAGGTTTTTCTTATGTACCTCGCAATCTTCCTCCATATTTATCAGCCTCCTACGCAAATCTCCGGAGTAACAGAAAAAATTGCTCAAGATTGCTACCTAAAAGTTATTTCTCTTTTGGAAGAATACCCACAATGCTCGATAACATTAAATATTAATGCTTCTTTGACAGAGCAGCTGGCGGAGAAAGGCTATGCAGATTTGTTGGAAAGAATTAAAAGATTGGTGCGCAACGGACAAATTGAATTGACATCTTCTGCAGCCTATCACGCCTTCTTACCAGAATTGCCAAAACAAGAAATTTACCGCCAAATTGAGTTAAACGAACATATTAACTCCAAATATTTTGGTTCTGAATATGACCCCTCTGGCTTTTTTCCTCCTGAAATGGCCTACTCCTCACGACTGGATTCAATATTAGGATCTCTCCGTTTTAGATGGTTGGTTCTCGATCAGAAAGCATTACAACGGCCCGCCGTGGAGGATATACGTAAACCCTTTGACACGTTATTCAAGGTAAAGAATTCGAGTTTAAACGTTTTTTTCCGGCATAATACTTTGAGCTTGGATATCGCTTTTGGGCGTATTACTAGTCAAGAAGAGTTCTTCAATGTTTTGGATTTAGAATCACAAGGGTATGTTATTGTAGCTTTGGATGGTGAGACTTTTGGTCATCACCGTTCTGAGCAACTCCCGTTGTTGCGGGATATTTTCTTGCATTCGATTGAGGACCCCCGTTTAACTCTGACAACAATTTCTAGTTTACTGGTGAACAATTATGAAGAACAAGTGATTGAACCTCTGAGATCGACTTGGGGTCCCAAGACCCGTTGGAATAACCCTGATAATTTAATCCACCGGTTGCAATGGGAATTAACTAATTTGGCTATATATACAGTTACAAGATCAGAGTTTGCCGTAAAAGGTGTTTACTCGGAAGGTGTTTTAGAAGGTAAGGAGATAACCCCGATGCAAAAAGAATGGCTTAAAGCCAGGTTTATTTTGGATAAAGCTTTGCATAGCGACCAATATTTTTGGGCAGGTGGGGACCCGGTTTGGCACCCAGAGATGGTAAAACGGGGTGTAGAATCTCTTCTTAAGGCAATTAAATCTGTGCCCAACGTTCCCAAAGCGAAGATCGTCCTTGCTAATCAATTGGGAGAAAGAATTATATCCAATGGTTTGCGTTTATACGGATCCCAAGCTATTATTTCCTAGTTATTATGAATTGGGCTTGTTTTTTACATTTTTACCAACCACCAACACAGAGTGTACGTATATTAAAAAAAGTTACTGACGAGTCCTATCGCCGGATTATTGAGGGGATAGAAAAACTGCCAAACGCTAGGTTAACGTTAAATGTGACATCTTGCCTTGTTGATCTTTGGGCAGAGCATGGCTTGGAAAATGTTATCCGCGGTTTAAGATCCTTGTTAAAGGATGGGAAGATTGAGCTTACAGCTTCAGCCAAGTACCATCCTTTATTACCTAAACTTCCAAGAAGTGAAATAAAACGCCAAATCCTTTTAGATATTGAAACTCACAAAAAATACTTTGGAGATTTATACAGACCCAAAGGTTTTTTTCCTCCTGAAATGGCTTACAACCGTAAAATGGCAGAAGTTGTTGCTGAACTAGATTTTGAATGGGTAATTGCTGAAGAACTTTCCTACGATCGCCACTTTGGTCATGTTCAATATGATCGTGTTTATGAGATAAAAGGTATAGATTCTAATTCCGAGTTGTTAAAGATATTCTTTCGTGAGCGCAATGCATCCTTTAAAATTCTTTCTGGTCAGTTAGGTACTCCTAAACTCTTTAAGGATTATCTTGGAGAACGTATCAACCGGCACAACTATTTGCTAACTGCTATGGATGGTGAGACTTTTGGTCACCACAGACCCGGAATGGAAGAACTCCTCTTTTCGTTGTTAGAGTCAGAGGAATTCAACTCTTGTACTATTTCGCAATTGGCATCTTTGTTTGAAAATAGAGAGGTTACAAAAACTTATCCTTCAACTTGGGCTTTAATGGAGAAAGACCTAGAAAGAAATGCGCCTTTTTCTAGGTGGGATGATCCAGGTAATCTTCTACACCAATTACAGTGGGAGTTGACTTATTATGCAATTGGGACTGTTTATGAGTCTGCTGGTGATTTGGGTGTTCCTTCTGATGCTATGTCTAATTCTAGTGTGAAGGCGGAGTTTAATTCGGTTCAGCAGCAATGGTTTAAGTCACGACAACTTTTGGACCGTTCTCTTCATTCCGATCAGTACTGGTGGGCTAGTGCACGACCGTGGTGGAGTTTGGAAATGATAGAGCAGGGAGCCTATGAATTAAAAACTGCAGTGTTGTCTCTTCCTAATCTAAAAGAAAGCCAGAGGGAAAAAGTGAAGGAGTTGTACTATGATATTATTACTTTGGGTTTCGATTGGCAGAGATCCGGTAAAGTGGAAGAACTGTCCCGTCGAGAAGATGAGGAGATTAGGGAGCGTACAGATCAAGGTCTCCCGCAGCTACCTGCTGAGGAAGTGGATAAAATGATTGCAAGTATTAGGAAGGAGATGCGCGCAGTTGCTGAAAAAGAGGAATATGAGCGTGCTGCACAGCTGCGTGACCGGATACAGGAGTTAGAGGACTACAAAGATGACAAAGCAGCTTAGTTTGAGGGATGTCCGTAACTGTTTAAAAAAGATTATTAAAGATAAAGATATTGGTGATATAAGCCGTATTGGTAACGCTACTTTTTACCAGGCGGAGCAGCAGAAGTTTTATGTTCAACGCAAAACCGGTCCCGATTTGATCGCCGTGTTCTTTTCGGACTCAAAAGATGCCTTTCGGGAAGCAGCTGTGCATAAATATCTCTATAATTTAGGAGAAGAGGGAACTGTTCCCCAATTTTGTGCATCAAAAATAATATACTCAGACCCAGGGCTTATAGTTAGGCATTATTTTGAAGGAGACCCGTTAAACGTATTAGATGCGGATCGTAAGCTCCTTTCCAGGATAGCGCTTTTGTTAGTTGAGTTTCGGAGAGCTCCGCTAGACAAGTTTCATCCTTATAAATTTGATTTTGAACAGTTGCTTGTTGAGGCTAAAGCTAAAGTGCCGGATGCCAAAAGAGCATTCCGTAAATTTGAAAGGTGTGAGCGTGTTTTTGATTTGTTTAGTGAAATTATTTTTCGAGGTTGGCAAACCCGGTTAAAAAACTTATCACCAGGCTTAATGCATGGAGATCTTCATCCTAAAAACATTGTTGTTTCCGGACACAGGTTCAGTTTAGTAGATTTTTCTTACAGTAGTTATTTTTACCCTCTTTATGATCTGGCAAGCTTTTTGGTACAGTTTACGCACGAGTACAGGTTGACTTATTTAGGCAAGGATGCCCAACTTGATAAAGATGGTCTGGAAAATAAAAGAAGAATTTTTTTAAACACTTATAAGAAAGAAGACCCTAATTTTGATCCGGAGATCCTTGATTTGTTTAAGATTTTGCTCGTTTTCCGCGGTTTGGAGTACTCTACTGCTGGTTTCAGGAAGTGTGCTCAAAGTGTGCGAAAGCACATTCTTTTTGAGCTATTTTGTTCTGAAGTATTAACTTTTGGTACTGACGGTGTTGGACTTGCTGAGTAGCAATTGGGTGGAATACCCTGTTTCTGAACAGTTTGTTCTTATGGTAATCTTTTAAAAATGTCTAAATATGTTGTAGCTTATTTTTCAGCAGAGTACGGTCTTGCAGAGAGGAACTTGCCTATTTACGCGGGAGGTTTAGGTATTTTAGCTGGTGATTTTTTGCACCAGTCTTCTGAATTTGCTACAGAAGTTTGCGGTTTGGGTTACCTATATTCGGAAGGTTTTTTTGAACAGCATTTAGATGATGATGGTTGGCAGCACGAAACCTATCATCTGTGGAATCCTAGAGAGCATGGTTTAGAAACAGTTAAGTCTAAAGATGGATCTGAGCTTATTGTGGAGGTTCCTTTTGGAGATAGAATTATTTTTTTGCGTATTTGGAAACTTAAAGTTGGCGGTGCGATGCTTTATTTAATGGATGCTAATATAGATAAGAATGCTGAAGAGGATCGGGGACTAACATTTAGATTATATACTGGTGACTGGAATTTGCGTTTTGAAAGCGAAGTATTATTAGGTATTGGGGGGGTTTATACTTTTCGTGCTTTAGAAATTGAGCCGGATTTGTGGCATTTAAATGACGACCACGCAACCTTTTCGCTCCTTTTAATGTTTTCGGAGTTTCTAAATGATGGTCTGGATTGGGATGAGGCTGTTAATAGAGTTAGGGAAAGGTTTGTTTTTACTACCCATACTCCAGTTAAGGGGGCGGAAAGTACTTTTGCTAAGAAGTCTGTGCGTCCTTTATTGGAGAGCTTATTCACTCCAGAGGACACAGAAAAAGTACTAAAGTTAGGGTCTGTGCGTAGGGAGGAAGAAGTTCTTTTCAGTTTAACTAAAATAGCAATGGAGCTGGCAGATAGAAAGAATGCTGTTAGTGCTAAACATGAAGAGGTATCGAGGAAAATATGGTCGGGATATGATATTAATCATATTACGAACGGTGTTAATTATGAATTGTGGTGTTCGAATTCTATAAAAAAGCTATTTGAAAAATATTTAGGGAATGATTGGATTAAAAACGTTGCCAATCAGGACCTTTGGGAGAAAGTAAGTGAGATACCTAATGATGATTTGTGGGAAGCGAGGTTGCAGGCCAAACAGCAGTTATTAGATTATCTTTCTAAATTTAGGCTATGGGAAAAGAGAATAGACACCGACTCTCTCTTTATAGGATTCGCACGGAGATTTGCCCCTTACAAGCAGCCGGAAATTTTGATTACGCGCGAAAAGCACCTAAAAGCACTTCTGGTGAATGAAAACTATCCTGCACATCTTTTTATTTCTGGTAAAGCCCATCCAACAGATGATGTTGGGAAGTTACTACTTCAGCGGGTTTACAGAGCCGATCATGATGATGAGTTTGGCGAGTACTTGGTTTTTTGTGAGAATTACGATATTGAGTTGGCGAAATATTTGGTTGCTGGTGTTGATGTTTGGGTAAATACTCCTTTACCGCCGATGGAGGCTTGCGGTACAAGCGGTATGAAGGCGTTGCTGAATGGTGTCTTGAATACTAGTACGCTAGACGGTTGGTGGTTTGAAGCGTTCAATGGTGAAAATGGTTGGGTAATTGGGTCAATGGACCCTGAAGAGACTGCCGAGTACGGAACTAAAGCAATGAATGATGCTCTTTTCTATCTTCTGAACCAGGAAATTGTTCCTCTTTATTATGATCGGGAAGGTGGGGTACCTAATAAATGGCTGGAGAAAGTAAAAAGTGCTTGGCGAACAACAGCAGCTAAATTCAACACTCGCAGAATGTTTCGTGAGTACGAAGAAATTCTTTACAACAGATTTGATACCTCGTAAATTTTCTTTTTAGTTGTGATTTTTTTTCGTTGCCGGTAACTGCAGTTTAAATCCTTATTGGTTGATGAATGAGAATTGATTTTTGAGTTACTTCAATTCTACTTCTGCACCTGCTTCTTCGAGCACCTTTTTAGCTTCTTCAGCGTCTTCCGGGGCTGCACCCTCTAAAATTGGTTTTGGAGCTGCTTCTACTAGCTCTTTAGCTTCCTTTAATCCAACGCTCTGGTCTATAGTTCGTACTGCCTTGATTACAGCGATTTTGTTATCACCTGGTGTTTTAAGAATCACATCATAAGAACTTTTTTCTTCAGCTTCTTCATCTGTTTTTGTCGTTGTTGGTACAGCAGTTACGGCAGTTGGTTGCGCACTAACATCGAACTTTTCTTCCAAAGTTTTCACAAGCTCATGTAATTCCAAGACACTTAGTTCTTCAATAAAGTTAATAATTTTTTCTATTTTTTCGTTTTTATCTTCTGCCATAATAGTTTTGTCACCACCTTTTTCTTAACACTACGCTTCCTTCTGATTTGCTATCTGTTGTATTGCAAGTGCTAGTTTATTGATAATTCTTTTATTACCAATTACAAAAGAGTAGATAGGATAGTGGAGGTTGTAACCCAGCTGCGTTAATAACTCTTCCTTTTCTGGTATTTTTGCTAGGTTTTTTACTTGTTCTGATGTGAGCAGTTCTTTGTCAAAAAACCCTAGCTTTATTTTTGGTTTTTCTATTTCTTTAGAAAACTCTACCAATTTTTTTATAACTGTTAGATCGCTTTTTGGAGAGGATATAAGAGCTGTTGGTCCCTCTAGCGCTGCTAAGCCTTTGTATTTAGAAGAGGGTAATGCTCTGTGAATTAATGTGTTTTTGGCGACAAGAAGACGGGCACCGTGTTTACTCAGTATTCTTCGTAATTCATTAAGTTTGTTGGCATCTAGACCGCTATAGTCGACAAAAACAGCGCTTTGTGCGCTTTCCAACTGCTCTTTAATTTCTGATACAATTTTGACTTTTGATTCTTTTGGCATTTTAGCTCCTCGGCAGGGTTTGATTTTTGGTATCTCTATATTAAGTCTTGATAAACCCCTAGCTGTCTTTGGATTGGACGAAAGGAAGTTTAGGTTATTTCCTAGGCAATGTCAAGCTGTTCTACTAATTTTAAACTTACAGTTTATTTTATTTCTATTCCCATATTTTTAGCAGTTCCTTTAACTATTTCTTTTGCTTTGTCAATATTGTTAGTGTTTAGATCTGGGAGCTTTTCAGTTGCTATTTGTTCTATTTCATTTTCTGTAACAGTACCTGCCTTTTCCTTATTGGGTTTGCCTGATCCTTTTTCTACTCCGGCTGCCTTTTTTAAAAGGAAGGATGTGGGAGGGGATTTAGTAACAAAATCAAAACTCCGGTCTTCGTAGATAGTTATTTCTACTGGGATTAAATCACCTTTTTTATCTTTTGTTTCTTCGTTAAATTTTTTGCAGAAATCCATTATAGCTATACCGTGCTGCCCCAGAGCAGGTCCAACTGGCGGAGCAGGTGTAGCTTCGCCTCCGGGTATAGTCAGTTTGGTCTTTGCTATTTCTTTTTTACTCATCTTATAAATTCTAAAACCGAGAGTGTGTTTATCTATAAAGGTTTGACTTGGGTCAGTTCTAGATCTACAGGTGTTTCTCTTCCAAATATGGAAACTAAAACTTTGACCCGTCCCTTTTCTTTATCAAGTTCTTTAACCTCCCCAACGAAGTCTGTAAAAGGTCCCTCTGTTATTCTAACCGAGTCGCCAAGCTCAAATTTTGCTTCGAATTTAGGTGCTTCCATTTCCATAAATTTAAGGATTCTGTCAACTTCTTGCGGTGGCAGCGCAGTAGGGTTATCGCCAATTCCTACAAATCCAGTAACACCTTCTGTGCTTCTGACAACACGCCAAGTGGTGTCGTTGAGAACCATTTTTATGAATATGTATCCTGGGAATAACCGTTCTTTGATCTCTTTCTTTTGCCCATTGCGAATTACAATTTTGTTTTGGGTTGGGACAACGACTTCCTTAATTTTGTTTTCCAGACCCATGGCCTCAATTCGCTGTTTCAAAGCTCCAGCGATTTTCTTCTCGTGACCTGCTTGTGAGTGTATAGAATACCAGTGTGTTTTTGATTCTGAATTATCCATTGTTAATCAATTATCAATTGAAGATAAACTAAATAAGTAAGGCAACTGCTTGAGCAAAAATATAGTCTACTATTCCAACAAAAAAAGCAAGAAGCAAACTGCTAATAACTACAATCGCAGTTAGCTTAATGGTTTGATCTCTATTTGGCCAATTTATTTTTTTAAGTTCGGTTCGGACTTCTTTTAAAATACTGATAATTTTTGGCATGTTATTTAGCTAGTTTAACTTAAAAGAGTTGTTTTTTCAAGAATTCTATGCTAAATTAATAGTGACCCTGGGGTGTACCGTTTTGGGAAGCGAGTGAATCCTCAGCATTATTGACCAGGGATTCTTTTCTTCCTCGGGCGTGTGCGCTCGAGGAGAGGAAACCCACTTGGATTTTAGGGGTTAACCCTTCCCTTTAGGCACCCCGGGGCGGAATACTTAATCTTTATTTGGGCCTACGCGTAAGCGTAGGTTTTTTAGTAGTTTGCAGTATACAGTTAGCTTAACTTTGTAACGGTGCGCTCTTGGTTTTTGGAGGATAAGCGGTGCATCTGCAAAGAAAATAAAGCAGTTGATTTTAGGGTGGAAGCAAAAGGGGCTAATGGATTAGTTATTGGTTTTTATCAGTTGCTGGTTGGTAATATGTTTTAAATTGTTTTACTATTTTTAGTTGTAGCGGGGCAGTAAATTTTGTTAACTGCAATTTACTGAATTTTTTTAATTTGGGAATATTGTAAAATTAAGCGCTCTTGTCTAGAATATTACTTACAAGTACAGCCAGGGTAGCTCAACGGTAGAGCAATGGTTTTGTAAACCATAGGTTCGGGGTTCGATTCCCCGCCCTGGCTCCATATTTAAAAGCTGGGGTACCGAAGTGGCCAAACGGAGCAGTCTGTAAAACTGTTGGTGTAAGCCTTCGTAGGTTCGAATCCTACCCCCAGCACCACCGCCTTTTAGGTTATTAGAGTAAAAATAGCTTCCGATGCTACCAAAGCTGAGGACAGATAGCCAGCGAGGTTAGCATACTTTTTTAAAGGTGTGTCGCCATACAGCCTAAGGGGGACTAAGTAGGGTGAGGCAATTCAGGCCGGGGTAGCTCAGTGGTAGAGCACATCCATGGTAAGGATGGGGTCCCGGGTTCAAGTCCCGGTCCCGGCTCCAAGCACAGAAATCCTTTGTTTTTTTGTGTTTATGTGGGACTTTTTATTTTAGTTTTTGTTACCTTGTTGCTTAGTAACGATAGGATTAAATTTTGGTAATGTGTTAGAATGTGCTATCTTTCAAGTAAATAGAAAGTTATTGATATGGCGATAACTGTACAGAGAAAAAAAACACCAAGGACTTATATACAGTTGGCTTGTACTGTTTGTGATAATTATAACTATACGACTGAGAAGAACCGTCAGAACACAGAAGAACGGCTTTATCTAAGTAAATACTGTTCTAGCTGTGGGAAGCACACAGAGCATAAAGAGGTAAAGAAGAGGAAGAAAGGAAAGTAAATTTTTACGGCCGTCGGTTAATGGAAAACCACTGGTCTCCAAAACCAGGACTGCAGGTTCGAGTCCTGCCGGCCGTGCCAATTTTCTCTCTTCTGCCTGTTTACTTATATAAGTATTACTGTTTCAAGTAATGCTAGAAAACTGCTCTTCTTCCTGTAATAACAAAGAACAATGTTTGCACCAGCGGAGTTAATATTCTTAAAATTAGAGGGGCACCGCTAATAGGTACCATCAAGAAAAGAAGTATGTACATTCCGTATTCCTTTTGGAACTGCTTTATTTGGTAATTTAGCGGGTACTCCAAAATCCAGCTGATAATTTTTTCACCATCAAGAGGATAGATAGGCAATAAGTTAAATATTGCTATGTTAATGTTTAAAGCAGTTGGGAGTAGCAGTACATAGGAATTGCTAATTCTATATACTATTCCTAGTAATACAGCAAATATTATGTTTATACCAGGTCCAGCCAGTGCTGCTAGGGCAGAATCCTGCAGCGGGTTTTTAAAATTTTTAGAGTTTATTGGTGTGGGTTTACCCCAGCCAAAACTGAACAATAAAAGCATGATGGTTCCTAATATATCCAGGTGTTGAAGGGGATTAAGCGTAAGACGTTTGTGATTTTTAGGGGTAGGATCGCCAAGTTGAACCGCTGCCCAGGCATGGGCAAACTCATGTATAGTTATGGTAATTATTAGCGAAGCAAACCAGATTAGTAAGTCAAGAAATCTGATTTGCCCAGTTAAAATTTCTACTATCATTTTTGAACAATTTGCAAATTACTGTTATTATAGCAAAGTAAAGAAACTTGTTAGTGAAAGCTAACTTTAGCAAGTTTGCTGTTGCAAACTTAATCAAATATAATTACTTGTTTATAAATTATTTTGCTTATTTATGTAGTTACGGAGGTGAATTTCTATGGCAAGACGCTGTGATATTTGTGGGAAAGGTCCACAAACAGGTTATCATGTATCTCACTCTCAAAAGAGAACTAAGAGAAAGTTTTACCCAAATCTGCGCAATGTAAGAGTGCTTGTAGATGGTAAAACTAAACGTATGAAAATTTGCACGCAGTGCTTAAAATCAAAAAAAATCGAAATGGTTGAAGAATGATACTGATTTAATGCTTAATCGATTCTTAGGTTTATTTTCTCATGATATTGGTATTGATTTAGGCACAGCAAATACTTTAGTTTGGGTTAAAGGCAAGGGCACAGTCATTCGGGAGCCGTCTGTGGTTACTGTTCATACTAAGACAAAAGCAGTTCTAGCTATTGGTAGTGAGGCTAAAAGAATGATTGGACGCACCCCGGCAGCTATTAGTGCTGTGCGCCCTCTTCGTTCTGGAGTAATTTCGGACTTTGAACTTACTGAAGCTATGCTTCGGTATTTTATTCAACAGGTGCACCGTACTCCCAACTTTTCTTTTTCTATACCGCGCCCTAGGGTTGTAGTTGGTGTTCCTTCTGGAGTTACAGAGGTTGAGCGGAGAGCTGTTATCGATGCTGCCCGAAGGTCTGGAGCGCGCGAAGCTTATTTGCTGGAAGAGTCTATGGCAGCAGCTATCGGTTCGGGATTGCCTATAGAGAAGGCGACTGGTTCGATGATTATCGATATAGGTGGCGGTACAACAGAACTGGCGGTTATATCGTTGGGGGGTATTGTTGTTAATCGCTCAATGCGAATTGCGGGGGATGAGATGGATAGAGCAATAATTGATTGTGCACGTGAGAAATATAGCCTCCTGTTAGGTGAGAGGACAGCGGAGGAAGTCAAGATTGCAGCAGGGGCGGCTTTACCTAATTTGGATGATTCTACAACTGTTATGCGTGGACGAGATTTAAAAACCGGATTACCACAGGAAGTTGAAATTACATCTTCTGAGTTAGCAGAAGCACTTTATCCGACACTTAAAGAGATTATTCGAAATATAAAAGACTTAATTGAACAAACACCTCCGGAACTTGTTTCTGATATATCTCGCCAGGGAATAACTATGGTGGGCGGTGGTTCTTTGCTCAGAGGAATAGATCAATTAGTTGCTGAGGAAACTGGTATGGAGGTCAATTTAGTCTCTGATCCACAAACATGCGTTGTCCAAGGCTGCGGCGCAGTATTGGAGAATATTGCCCTTTTGGAAAAAGTAAAAATTCAGTAAAATGAACTACACAACTCGTCTTTTTTTAATAAGTCTTTTTTTGGTTCTTATAGCTCAGCTTCCTTTTTTTAGTTCAGTCCGTAGCTTTTGTCTGGCTACTCTTGCTCCGATTCAATATGGTACTTACTCTGTTAGAAGGGGGTTGAGCAATTATATAGACTTTATAATCAATATTGGTAATCTGCAAAACGAAAAAGATATTTTGGAGAAGCAATTGTTGCATATTACCGGGCAGGTAGCTAGTTTAAAAGAGGAGTCCTATGAGAATAGTTTATTAAAGCAGCAGTTAGATCTAAGCGAAAGAGATTTGGAGACAAAGTGTCAGGCTAATGTGGTTGGAACCAACAGTGTGGGGTCAGAGTTGTTGTTAGATTGTGGAAGTTTAGATGGTATTAGTAGTGGTGATATTGCTGTTTTGGGAAATCAGCTTTTGGGTTTGGTGGTGGATGTCCAGAAAGAAACGTGTTTAGTTAGGTTGATAACCCATCCGAACTCCGCTGTTGCTGTTTTTGATCAAGATTCTATTGCTAGGGTACAGGGCATTGTGCAGGGGCAGGTAGGAAGCGGTATGGTTTTGACTAAAGTTCTTCCCACAGCAGAAGTTAATCAAGGTGATTATTTATTAACTTCTGGTTATGATGGTGTTTTCCCCTACGGATTGTTGGTTGGAAAGGTAGGGGAAGTTAAATTTTCGGAAGCTGGTTTGTTAAAGGAAGCTTATGTAGAGTCATTTATTGACTTTTCTAATTTTACGCATATTTTTATTGTTTCTTAAAATGAAAAAAGCTTGGGCAGATATTTTTTTTATAATTGCAGGTTTAGTTGTTTTTTTGCTGGAAAGCGGGGGTTTTGGTGCTGGTGTAGCGCTCTCATTTGTTTTAGCAACTGTTATGCTTGGTTCAGACAGATGGGGAGCATTAGTTGCTTTTTTAGACGGTTTTTTGTTGGATTTGATTACGCGCGTCCATTTCTTTGGGCTTTCAGCAGTTCTTTTTTTAATGTTTAATCTAATTTTTCAGATTATTGATCGATATTCTACCGTAACTTTTTGGCATAAAATAAGTTTTTCTATGTTGTGTATTCTAATTTATCGGGTGTATCTTTTTTTCCCAGTACTGCCTTTTGATCTTAATCGAGTCTTTTTTGTGCGTGGTATTGCGATTAATTTTTTCCTTGTTTGGGTTTTTTATCTAGTCTTGTCTAATTTGTATAATTTTCTTGAAAAAGATTCAGATTTGCAACTATCTTTAAAATTATAATATGCGTTTTGGTTTAGGTTTTTTAGATTCCCTATCTAGTTTTAAAAAGGCGGGAAGGAGACGCTTCTCTCCGGAAGATATAGCTCGAGCCTCGCAGTGGCAAGAAGGTTTCTTGCCAAAAGAAAAGCAAACCCCCGGTTTAGTAAGGTTGAACTCGCCAAGGTCGAACTTTGTTTTCCTTTTTCTACTGCTAGTTTTCTTATTTGGTGCTCTACATACAAGATTATTTGAGCTGCAGATTATAAAAGGGGAGTCGAGCCAGTTTTTAGCAGATTCGAACCGTTACCGCCACATTACAGCACGGCCCCCACGAGGACGTATTTACAGTGCGGATGGGGAGCTTTTAGCTTATGATAAGCCGGGGTTTAGAGTTGTTGTCGAGCTGTCTCAGATATCCAATTCTGTTGACTATACCCCTATTCTTTCTTTGTTGCAGCTTACGGAAGATTCTTTTCAGGCTAGTATTGATTTTGCAAAAAGTAACGGTTACCCCGTTGCTGTACTTGTTGAGGGCCTAGACCAGGAAACTTCTTTAAAAATAGAGACTATTAAGGCTTCTTTTCCAGGCGTAAACATAGAAATTTCTCCTCTTCGTGAATATACTTATCCAGAAGTTTATGCCCCTATTTTAGGTTACGTTTCGGAGATAAGCGATAGCGAGCTTTCGCGGCTGAGTAAGAGAGGGTATTCAGGAGGTAGTCGTATTGGTAAAGTGGGATTGGAGAAATTTTATGAAGATAAGCTCCGTGGTGCTCCGGGGGAACAAATTTGGGAACTCAACTCCTCAGGTGAAAGGCTGCGCCAGATTTCTGTTCGCGAAGCGCGCTCGGGCTTGGATCTGCATCTATCTGTAAATCACAGTTTACAAATAGTTACGTACAATGCTTTGCAAAAGGCATTAAAAGATACATCAGCTGGAGCAGGGGGAGTTGTGGTTCAAGATGTAAAAACGGGACAGATTTTATCTTTGGTCTCATTACCAACATACAATAATAATCTTTTCAGTCAGGGTTTACTTACTAAGCAAGATTATCAGGATCTGTTAAACAATCCCATGAAACCGCTCTTTAACCGCGTAATCCAAGGAGAGTATCCCCCTGGTTCGACCTTTAAATTAGTTATGGCTACCGCTGCTCTTTCTGAAAATATAGTTACGCCTGAAACAGTGATCATTGATAATGGTGCGATTGCGGTCGGTTCATTTTTGTACCGTTGTTGGAAACCAGGTGGGCACGGACCTCAGACTATAGTTGATGCTCTTTCAAATTCTTGTGACGTTTACTTTTACACTATAGGAGGCGGCTATCAAGGGCAGCCCGGGTTGGGTGTTTCTAAGATAGCAGAATGGGCACGAAAGTTTGGTTTAGGAGCTTCTTTAAATTCTGATTTGCCTAGCGAGAAGGGAGGTTTGGTACCTGATTCTGAATGGAAGTTGGCTACCAAAGAAGAGAAATGGTATATAGGAAATACTTATCATATAAGTATTGGTCAAGGTGATTTATTAGCAACCCCCCTGCAGATAAATGCGGTGACAACAGCTGTTGTCAATGGCGGTACATTATTTGAGCCTCGTCTTGCAAAAGACTCAACTGTGGTTTTAAGAAAAGGTTTAGCTTCAGAGGAAACTTTTAGACTGGTGCGTGAGGGAATGAGAAAAGCTGTCACAGAAGGTACTGCGTATCCACTGCGTGTATCTGCGTATACTAGTGCTGGTAAGACGGGAACTTCAGAAACTGGTGATCAAGATAAAACCCACGCTTGGTTTACTTGTTTTGCTCCTTATGAGGAACCGGAGGTATCAGTAACTGTTTTCTTGGAAAACGGTGGGGAAGGATCGCATGATGCAGCTCCGGTTGCTAAACAAATATTGGATTATTATTTTAAGTAGCTAGTTATTATTAACAGTATCATTCTTCTTTTCTGCGCGTTTAGTTGTCTTGTTGATCTCGTCTTTCTATTTTTCGTATGGTAGAGTCTGTTTTATATGCCCTTGCCCCAAGAAAAGAAACAGCTTAATTATAAGAATCGCTACCATATCGCTTTCAGTTACGTCTTAAATCTCGGACCAGTGAACTTCTCTCGGCTTTTACGTAATTTTTCTACAGCGGAAGAGGCCTGGAAAGCTAGTAAATCTGCTTTATTGAAAGGGGGTTTATCTGAGGGTTTAGCAAATGCTGTGTTAGATGCACGTTCTACTATTTCTCTGCCTAAAATTTTAAAAAAGTTAGATACCATCAATGCTTATGTTCTAACTCCTGATTCGGAAATGTACTTACCTGCTTTAAAAGAGATCTATGATCCTCCATATTGTCTCTATGTTCGGGGGGACTTAACCTATAATGATCAATTCGCTTTGGCTGTTGTCGGTAGTAGAAAAATGACTTCCTATGGTAAATCAAGTACAGAAGTTTTAGTTGCCGGGGCAGTAGAACGCGGCTTGACAATTGTGTCCGGTTTGGCCTTAGGTACGGATGCTGTTGCACATAAGACTGCTTTAAGGGTTGGGGGACGCACAATTGCTGTTTTAGCTTCTGGAGTAGACGTAATTACCCCTTATTCTAACGTAGCAATTGCTAGGTCGATCCTAAGTAGTGGCAAAGGTGCTGTAATATCCGAGTGCCCATTAGGGACAAAACCGCGTAAGCAGTCTTTTCCAGTTAGGAATAGAATAATAAGCGGATTATCTTTAGGTACCTTAGTAGTCGAGGCGGGTCAAACCTCAGGTACTATGCATACAGCAAAGTCATGTTTAGAGCAAGGAAGGGATGTTTTTGCTGTACCCGGGTCCATATTTAGTGAACAAAGTGTAGGCACGCACACCTTGATCAAGAGTGGGGCGAAACTAGTCCATTCCATGGAAGACATAATTGCTGAAATTTCCCTGGAGGAAAATAAATTCCAGTTAGAGAGCAAAAAACTGCTGCCAAGAAGTAAAGACGAATCTGTTGTTATTGATGTTTTACGTAAAGAGTCTTTGAATCTGGATGCTTTAGCTAGAAAGACAAATAAGCGAGTTCCTGTTTTGCTAGCAACTTTAACAGAGTTGGAAATGAAGGGGAGGATAAAGCTAATTCAGGGTCGGAAATACGCAATTGTTGATTGATTATTTTAATAATTTTTTACTCAGTCAGCTTAAAAGTCACCCTTGAATTGCTACTTATACCCTGATAGAGTTTCAGTTTGAAATACCCATGTCGAAAAAGCCAAGCAATTTAGTTATTGTTGAAAGCCCTACCAAGACAAAAACCCTTTCAGGATACTTGGGGAATGATTACCAAGTTGTTGCTACTAAAGGTCATTTAAAAGACCTGCCCAAAAAAGATTTGGGCGTGGATGTAGAAAGTAACTACGAACCAAACTACACAGTAGTACCTCGCCAGAAGAAAACCGTTACTGAGCTTAAAGCCACTGCTTCTAAGGTGGAATCCATTTATTTAGCTACTGACCCTGATCGGGAAGGAGAGGCTATTGCGCAGCACACCTACGAAATCTTAAGTGGGACTGGTGACAAACTTGATTTTCAAAGAGTACGCTTCCACGAAATAACACAATCTGCGGTAAAGCAGGCATTTGAACAATCGGGAGAAATTGACCAAAATCTCGTTAATGCCCAAAAAGCTCGCCGCGTGCTGGATCGTTTGGTTGGTTATAAACTATCCCCACTTTTATGGAAAAAAATAAGGTATGGATTAAGTGCTGGTAGGGTTCAATCCGTTGCTGTCCGGCTTTTGGTTGAACGGGAAAGGGAGAGGGAAACTTTTAAATCTATAGATTACTGGAAGATAAAGGCCTTACTTAAACCTAAATCAGATGATGAACGCTTAGAAGCGGATTTGGTCAAAATTGGAGAGGATGATGTTTATTTTACTAGGGAAATGGAGCTATTTGCTGGTACTTATAGTTCTCAAGCATCAACCATTGATTCCTCAGCTGAGGCAGACAAAATTGTCAAAGATTTGAAAGAGGAGAGATTTAAGATTCAGGATGTAGAACAGAAGGAAACCAAACGTTCGCCGCGTCCTCCTTTTATTACTGCTTCGCTACAACGGGCTGCGTCTAGTGCGTTAGGTTATTCGGGCCGTAGAACAATGCGTGCTGCACAATCTTTGTACGAACAAGGTTTAATCACATACCACCGTACAGATTCCACCTATGTTACAAAGAAAGCAATTAACTCAATTCGTGATCTGGTTCAGACTCAATTTGGTGATAAATATTTACCATCCCAGCCGCGGTATTACAAAACAAAATCAAAGACAGCACAAGAGGCGCATGAAGCAATTCGTCCTACCAATACAGATCTCCGTGAAGCACCAGAAAAAATGCGTGCAGATGCCAAAAAGCTGTACAAATTAATTTGGTCTCGTACTGTTGCTTCTCAAATGTCTGACGCCATTTTTGAATCTACTACACTAACTATCCGTGCCCGGGATTACACTTTAGAAGCCAAAGGATCTGTTCTTGTTTTTGATGGTTATACTAGAGTTGTGGGAACCTCCCGGGAAGACAAACTGCTTCCCGATCTTTCAGTAGGGGATGAGTTGTTAGGTGATGATGTGTTTTCGGAAAAAACTGAAACCCCACCTCCTCCCAGGTACACAGAAGCAAGCTTAATTCGCGATTTAGAAAAATTCGGTATTGGGCGGCCTTCTACTTACGCTCCAATTATTGATACTGTGCAAAACCGCGGTTATGTTGTCAAGGAAGGCAATTATTTGATACCGGAAGATACCGGTTTTGTAGTAATAGATTTACTGGTCGACCATTTTCCGCAAATAGTTGATTTAGACTTTACAGCGGAAATGGAGGAGGATTTAGATAAAGTGGCAGATGGTAATATGGATTGGGTAGAGCTTATTGACGATTTTTACAAACCTTTTGTGAAAAAACTTAAAAGTAAGAAAGAAGAAATAAAGAAAGAAGATTACACAGTTTTGGAAAGTACAGATGAAAAATGTCCGGAATGTGGTAGTAATTTAGTCGTTAAATTGGGTAAGTACGGCAAATTTTTGTCCTGTTCTAAATTTCCTGACTGTGAGTATGCTAGACCGTACGAAGACAGGGATAATGACGGTGAACCGGATGATTACGACCGCCGTCAGCTGGAAGGAAAATGTCCTAACTGTGGGGGAGAGTTGATTCTTAAAGAGGGACGTTTTGGCAAGTTCGTTGCTTGTGTAAATTATCCGGACTGCAAATTTACTCGTAATTATTTGGATAAGATTGGGATGAAATGCCCGGAGTGTGGGAGGGGCGAGGTTGTTGAGAGAAGGACCCGCAAAGGCAAGACTTTTTTTGGTTGTTCCCGTTACCCCGACTGTGATTGGGCTAGCTGGAAAGATCCCCGGGAGGAGCAGGGGAATTAGAATTATCTGCTCTGTTGAATATAATAGGGTAAAATTCCTGTTTCAAGGGTAGATTTGGAATTTGAAAACCAAAGTTAAAGACTTTTAATAAGCGATTGTTTACAGGATTTTACTGTATCCTTCTCTCCTTGCTGTCCTGTTCTGCTTATGTTATTATTCCTTTTGCTATGAAGAATATTACTGATTTAGATATTTCAACCCGGGCTGAAAATGCGTTGAAAAAAGCGGGAATTGTTACTTTGTCTGGACTGAAAAAAAGAACTAAAGAAGAACTTTTAGAACTTGATGGGATTGGTGAAAAAACTGCAGAGGAACTTATAAAAGCTGCTATGGGGGCTGATGAGGCGTTATCTGCTGATGAAAGTACTTCGAAAGAGGAGAGCAATGCGTCTTTGAGTATTCCAGGTATCGAGGCGCTTATTGAGGCAGGGATTCATTTTGGTCATCAACACCGGCGCTGGCACCCTGCAGCAGAAAAATACCTTTTCGCTACTGAAAAGGGATTTGATATTTTTGATTTGGGTCAAACACTTGACTGTCTAAAAATTGCAGCACGCTTTTTATATAAAGAGGCGGCTAACGGCTCAACGTTTCTTTTTGTTGGTACTAAAAGGCAGTCGCGGAAAATAGTTCGTGAGTCAGCAGAGAAATCTGAGGTTTATTATATAACTGATCGCTGGATAGGAGGCCTGCTTACGAACTTTTCAGTAGTAAGCAAGAATTGGCAAAAATTAACTGATTTAAAGGAGAAAAGATCCGAAGGTTTTTTTCAAGATTTGACGAAGAAAGAGATACTTATGATTGATAAACAAATTGAGCGTTTGGATCGCTTATATGGTGGTTTGGTAGGGATGGAGAGAATCCCAGATGTATTAGTGTTATCTAGCGCTCGTAAATCAAAAACACCTATCCAGGAAGCGAAAGCTGTTGGCGTTTCCACTGTGGCTGTTGTTGATTCTAATTTTGACCCAACTTTAGTTGATTATCCAGTACCAGGGAACGATGACTCCCGTACTTCTATACAGCTTCTTATGCAAACTTTAGCAGATGCAATTATTTTGGGGAGGAGCGCGTAATGGAAGTTGATCTAGACAATCTAAAAAAATTAAGAGAGGAAACCAACGCCGGTGTTATGGATTGCCGACGAGCATTAGTAGATGCTGGTGGAGATATGACAGAAGCTAAAGAAATCTTGCTAAAGCAAGGTTTGGAGCTTGCGAAGGAAAAAGCGGTACGTGAGGCTGGCGATGGTGTGATTAGTGCGTATATTCATAGTGACAACAGAATGGGTGTTTTGCTAGAGTTGGGCTGTGAAACGGATTTTGTAGCTAGAACAGAAGCATTTCAAAATCTCGCCTATGATTTAGCAATGCAAGTTGCTGCAACAAATCCTGAATCAGTGGATCAGCTTATGGAACAAGAGTTTATCAAGGATACTAGCAGGTCGGTAAAAACTTTGCTCGCAGAGGCAATATCTTCCTTAGGTGAAAACATTGTGGTGCGGCGATTCAAACGGTATGCTATAGGGGATCAATAATGGATGAAAGTAAAATAAAAACACGTTTAGCTCAATCTATTAGTTGGTTAAAGGAAGAGTTGTCAACAATCCGTGTTGGTAGGGCTACAACCGGTATGGTAGCTAATATTCAGGTGGATGCTTACGAAGGTGTACCGCTACCTTTACAAGAGTTGGCTACGTTGACTACTCCAGAACCCCGCCAAATAGTAGTTCAACCTTGGGACAAGTCTGTTATACCTGCAATAGAGAAAGCGTTAGCGAAGCAGAGAGACCGCTTCAGTTCTGTAGTTGATGATCCTATTATTAGAATATTTCTACCTCCTCTTAGCGAAGAGAGGCGTGAGGAAATAGCCCGTCTAATAGGAGAAAAAGTAGAAGATGCCAGGGTTAGAATGAGATATACGCGAGATGATATTCGTAAAGAGATAAAGACCCAAGAAAAAGAGGGCCTAACAGGCGAAGATCAGAAATTTCGTTGGTTGGAGAAAGTTGATGAGTTGGCAAAAGAAATCGATAAGCAGATTAAAGATTTAGGCGAAAAGAAAAAGCAGGCGATTATGCAATGAGGAGCTGTTTATTAGGGGAAAGGGTGCATTTGCATTTTAGCTGGTGAAACAGCCACTTTTAGTTAGGTATATCTTTCTCTAAAACTTACCAACGCCATTTGAAGAAATTACCTCACTTTTTATGCCTACCATACTAATTTTCATACCAGTTTTATCTGTTCTTGTATTTGTTCATGAATTTGGGCATTTTATTACTGCTAAGCTTTTTGGTGTTACTGTCGAAGAGTTTGGTTTTGGTATACCCCCCCGGATTTGGAGCAAAAGAATTGGCGAAACTGAATATTCAATTAATCTTTTGCCTCTTGGGGGTTTTGTTCGTTTGGAAGGAGAGGATTCGGGAAAGAAAATTGGCTTCCAAGCTCAAGACCCGTTTAAAAAAATAGTTATTCTGGTGTCTGGGGTTGTTGGCAATTTTATGATTGCTTGGTTTATTTTGGTAGTACTTTTTTCTGTAGGTAATCCCGCTTTTGAAGCCGAAGTTACTGTGCAGGAAGTTGCTCTAGATTCGCCAGCAGCGAAAGCAGGTATCATTTCTGGGATGACTATTAAGAAGTTTGCTGGTGAAGATTTACTTGTAGCTGGGCAGCTTGTTGATAAGAGTGAGCAGTATGCAGGTAGAAAAGTACCTCTTGTTGTAGAAACTCCCGAGGGCAAAGCAAAGACTGTGCATCTAGTGCCCCGTGCAAACCCCCCAGAAGGACAGGGCGCGTTAGGGGTTGTTATTAGTACTCAAGGAGATGTTGTTTTTGAGAAAGTAAGCTGGTATAGAGCTCCTTGGCGTGCTTTTAGACAAGCTACCTACATTTTAGTTCAGACACTACGCGGGTTTTTCCTAACGCTACGTGATTTTTTTATTGAGCAAGAAGTCCCGCAAGGAGTTACGGGTATAGTCGGCATTTATCAACTGACAGGTGCAGCTGCCTCGTGGGGATTAGCTTTTTTACTGCAATTTATTGCCATTTTAAGTTTGAATTTAGTTATTTTTAATCTCCTTCCGATTCCTGCTTTAGATGGAGGAAGGCTACTGTTTGTTTCTATAGAGACCTTGTTAGGTTGTGATATTGATCCAAGGTGGAAATCACGTATAAACCAAATTGGGTTTATTTTATTGATTGTTCTTTTTCTTGCAATTACAGCTAAAGACGTTGCAGGACTATTTTAAAATCTGTCTAGGTGGGGAGTGATTCTGGAACAGTTTCCCGCGAGGTTTTTATATTTGGTACTTTTTTAGCTAATTCTTGCTACACCTCACTTTGTTGGTTAAAATGCAACAGCAATGAGATATTCTCGCTCTTTCGGGCACACGGTGCACAACCCTCCTTCAGATGCTGTAGTGCCCAGCCATAAATTACTACACCGCGCCGGCTATATTAGAATGATGAGTTCTGGGCGCTATTCAATTTTGCCTCTTGGGCAACTGGTTTGGAAGAAAATTATTTCCATAATTGAAGAGGAAATGTCTAGCATTAACTGCCAACGCGTGCTTGTTCCTACTTTACATCTTATTGATATTTGGAAAAGGACTAATCGTGATCAAGCTTTCGGTGATTTAATGCTCTTAGTGGAAGACCATCAGGGTGCTACTTTTGCCCTTGGTGCCACAGCAGAAGGTATGATGGTTGAATTAGTGAAGAAGTTTTCTCCCAGCTATAAAGATCTACCAATTTTAATTTACCAATTCAGCCGCAAATTTAGGGATGAGAAAAGACCGCGCGGTGGGTTACTCAGACTTCGTGAGTTTATGATGAAAGATGCATATTCATTTTGTAGTGATGAAGAGCACTCTTTGGAAGTTTATAAGCGATTTTACAATTCCTATTTAAAGATTGCAGAACGACTGCATTTAGAGGTTATACCAGTTGAAGCTGGTAGTGGTGCAATTGGTGGTGATTTTAGTCATGAATTTATAGTTCCTTGTGAAGTAGGGGAGTCCCGTTTTTTTACCTGTGATCGCTGCGATTATGCAGCCAGCGAGGAAATCGCAACTTTTGTTAGGGAAGAATTGAATAAGAGTGAGGAGGTGCGTGAACTAGAAGTTGTGGAGCAGCCCACATGGGTTAAAACTATGGATGATAATGTTAAGCATTACGGACAGCCTCGGTGGCGCTATTTAAAAAACGTTGTTTACAAGACTGCTAATAACAATATAGTGATCGCTTCTTTGCGTGGGGATCAAGAGGTTAATGAATCTAAACTAAAGCGCCATTTAGGAACTGCTTCTATAGAGCCAGCCACAGAGCATGATTTGTTCAAATTAGGAACTAAGCCTGGGTACGTTCATTCTTGGGGAATTGAAGGGGTCCAGTCTGTTGGAGATTATGGACTTGCTAAGGTGAAAAACTTTATAGGGGGTCATAAAATGGAAAAGACAGACACAACAAATGTTAACTACGGTCGTGATTTTGAATATGCTGACTTAGCGGATATTGCAGTTGCGGAAGAAGGTAATCTTTGTCCCAAGTGCAGACAGGGACGCTTGCAAGCACGGAAAGGTATTGAGTTTGGGCATTGTTTTAAACAAGACCTTTTTTATACAGCACCTCAGGAGGGGGTTTTTATTGATGAAAACGGACAACAAAAGCTATTGTGGATGGGTGCATATGGTATTGGTATAGAAAGAGCACTCGCAGCTATAGTAGAAGTACACTGTGATAGTAAAGGAATTGTGTGGCCATGCAGTGTAGCACCTTTTCAAGTATGTCTACTTTCTCTTGATGGTAATGTTCCAGATATAAAAAATGAAGCTGATCAGGTATACAAAACTTTATTGGAGGCTGGTTTGGATATACTCTTCGACGATCGTAGTGACGTGTCCGCGGGAGTAAAACTGAAAGATGCAGATCTACTTGGCATACCTTGGCGTGCGATTGTGAGTGAAAAATCGTTGGAAAGTGGCGGTATAGAATTAAAGCGGAGAGATAGTGATGAACCGCGCATTTGCAGTTCTACAGATATAATAAGTCTGCTAACTCAGTAGCAGTATGTTTATTTTTTTAAAGTAGGATAAATTCTTGTATTTTAGGCTTTTTGCTGATTTATATGTAACCCTACTGCTAAATACTATTCTCATAGTCAATTGCTCTACTTGCATCTCTACCTAGCTCCCAGTTAAACTATAAATAATATGAAAATATCTAACAACTGTTTACTGTGCAAAATTGTAGCTGGTGATGAGCCCTCCAAGAAGATTCTAGAGACAGAGGATTTTCTTGTTATTGAAAACAAGTATCCGGAAGCGCCTGTACATGTTTTAGTTGTAGATAAGGAGCACCGTGAAAAGGAAGATACTTTGGCAGGGCAGCACCCAGCGTACTGGGATAAAATGCTTGCTGCTTGCAGTAAAGCAATCCAAAAATTAGGGTTGGATAGCTCTGGTTACAAAATAGTTAATAATGGTGCGGGGTACAACCACTTTGAGCATGAGCATATACACATAATGGGGGGTTTAGAGCAGTAGTTCTAGAGTTGTCTGCTTTTTTTTGGAGAGAATAATTATTTAGATTTAATTTTTTATTTGATAGGAGGTGTTTTTGTTTTAATGCCTTTAGTAGAAGTAGAAGTACGTGAAGGTGAACCAATTGAGCAAGCATTGCGGCGTTTTAATCGCGAGGTACATCGCGCTGGTATTATTGATGAGTTGAAGAAAAGAGAATACTATGAGCCCCCGTCTGTCGTTAAAAAGAAAGAACGTAAGCTCAAAGAGCATAAAATTAGAAGAGGAAACCGTTATGCTAGTTAAACAGATTCAGCAAGATCTTAGAGAAGCGATAAAAAACCGCGATAAACATAGAATCTCTGCTTTGAGAATGGCTACAGCTGAAATCCGGAATAATGAGATTGCGCAAAAAGAGCCGCTTTCGGAAGACACTGTGTTACAGATTATTCAAAAGCAGGTCGATAAGCATCAAGATTCAATTAACCAGTTTTCTCGTGCTGGGAGAGTTGATTTGGCTGATAAAGAGAGGGCGCAGATGGAAGTTCTTCAGGAATATTTACCAGAGCCTTTGTCCAGAGAAGAAGTTAAAAAGATTGTATCGCGGGTTGTTGAGGAGATAGATGCAAGCGGCTTGAAAGACTTAGGACGTGTTATGGGTAAAGTTATGCCTGAAGTTCGTGGACGCTACAGCGGTTCGGAGGTAAATAAAATTGTTAGGGAGCAACTGGGATGGCAAAATTAGCTGTTGGTGTTTTTGCAACTGGTAAAGATCATATGCGGGAACTAAGCCGTACTTATGCAAAAAAAGACGAAACCCCTTACGTATTAAGCTTTAACTACGACCAGCGCCTTTCTGACAACAGGTTTTTATTGGGTGATATTTTAGTCCGTTCTGTTTTTGAGTATTCAGAGAAGGAAGTTATGCGATGGTTAGAGCATGGTTTTAAGAATCTTCTGGCTAATTCCGAGATAATTTAGCAAAAATGTTTTATTTAAAATATAGGCCACAGAAATTCAGTCAGCTTTTTGGGTTGGAGAACGTAGCCGAAGTTATCCGTAAGGCGGTTTACAAGGGTAAGGTGGGGCATGCTTATCTTTTCCACGGACCCCGTGGTACAGGTAAAACTACCACGGCTAGGTTGTTGGCTAAAGCTGTTAACTGCAGGAATTTAGGTCAAGGTGAAGAGTACGGTGAGCCTTGTGGTGAATGCGATTCTTGTGTTGCAATTCAAGAAGGGAGGAATTTGGATTTAATTGAGATGGATGCGGCCTCCAATAGAGGTATAGATGATATACGTTCTTTACGTGAGCAAGTTGGTTTAGTACCGAATATAGCTAACTACAAAGTATATGTTATTGATGAGGTCCATATGCTTACAAGAGAGGCATTTAATGCTCTTTTGAAAACTTTAGAAGAGCCCCCGGAGCACGCCATTTTTGTTCTCTGTACAACAGAACCGCAACGTGTACCACCCACTATACACTCCCGCTGCCAGACCCTTGAATTTTCTCGGGCCGGAACTGGCAATATTGTAATGAAGCTTGAATATATATGTGAGCAGGAGAATTACAATTTATCTAAGGAAGAGTTGCAAAGCATAGCCAAGTCTGCCAAGGGTGGTTACAGAGATGCCGAGACTTTGCTAGAGGAGGTTGTTGTTTCTGGTATAGAGGTTAAAGAGCTGGTTTCTAGTCAAGCAGATGTTTCGACTTTGGTTCAGCTTGTATTGGAAAATGATACAGCCGGTGCATTGCATTATGTAAATCAGATTGTTGATTCTGGTGGTAATATTTCTGTTTTTACAGAGTATTTGATCAACTACTTGCGTGATTTACTATTTATTCAGGCTGGAGCGGGCGAAGAATTGGTAGAGGCTGGAGAGGAGGATTACCAAAAAATGGTAGCGCAGGCTAGCGCTTTGGGAAGAAATCCATTGCTAAAATTTATTGAACTTTTGGTAGATGCTTATACGGATATGCGTTATGCAGTTATACCTCAACTTCCTCTGGAGATTGCGCTTGTGAATTTTGGTTTGTCTGACACTTTTTCCCGTGCTTCGGGCAAGAGCGCGGTTACAGGTAATAATTTTGTTGAAGATACCGGTTATCAAGCTGAGCCGGTTAAAAACCCCGAGAAGGTAGGAAATGTGGGAGAGAATTCTTCTGCTAATTCCGAGATTGTGCCTCAATGGCCTGCTGTGTTAGAGAGAATCCGCCCTTTAAATCATTCTATAGAAGCTTTGCTCAAGTCAGCTCGCCCAAAAAAATTAGAGGAGAAAACGTTAGTGCTGGAGGTTTTTTACAGATTTCATAAAGACCAATTGGAACTGACCCGGAATAGAAGTATTATTGAAAAAGTTGTGGCTGATGTGTTGGGTTCGCCCCGTAAAATTAAGTGTGTACTAGCTTCTAAATCTAGCAGTAAAAAGCAGTCCAAGACAAAAAATGAAGCTAAATACTCTACTGATTCTGTAGCTAGTACTGTTAGTGATGATAATGGTAGAAAAAAGCCCGCGGATGTTTTCAATGGTGACCCTCTTTTAGACTAAAAATAATGAACCTTCCAAAACCTATTTCTAATTTGATTAACGCACTGGAGCGGTTGCCCGGGATAGGACCGAAAACTGCTGCCCGGTTAACTTTTTACTTGCTTCATGTTCCTCAGGAGGAACTTGATTTTTTAGCTACTTCTGTAGCCGATTTGAAAAGGAAGACTGTTGAATGCTCTTACTGTCATAATGTAGATGTAAAAGACCCCTGTAGTATTTGCTCCTCGTCGGAACGAGATTCTGCAGTAATTTGTGTTGTAGAGGATGTATTAGATGTGCTAACTATTGAGCGAAGCGGGGAATACAAGGGTTTATATCACGTTTTACACGGTTTAATAGACCCTTTAAACAATGTTAGACCAGAGGATCTGCGGATTACCCATTTGATGGACCGGTTGGAGGGTGATGTTACTATTAGGGAAATGATTTTAGCCACAAATCCGTCTGCAGAAGGGGAAACT
>CAYVIL010000003.1:0-7574 GCA_964451675.1 uncultured Candidatus Saccharibacteria bacterium | reverse complement strand
AGCGATGTTTATTAAAAGGAGACTAGAAAAGTCCTTGAAGAACAGATCATTAAAAGTAACCCGGTTGGCAAGGGGATTGCCTTCTGGCGCTGATATTGAATACGCGGACAGCGATACAATATCCCGTTCTCTTAACAATCGTACCCCTTTTTGATAGGTTAATCACTGTTCAATATTAGCCCCGATTTAGAAAGAAAACACGTCTATGTCAACAAGTTAACTAAGGTTGCGCTTTTTTGCATTGACAGCAACCCAGCTGTGTGCTATAAGATAGTAAGTTTAATTGGAAGGAATGAGACAAGGGAGGTTTTCGATGGCGACTAGGGAAGTGTCTTCAGACCGTCGGTTGGCCTCCCGGATAGATTTAGGGGAAGCTAACAGCAAAATTTTTTCTTTCATTATGGGTGGGTTCCTTTATGTTCCTGCTTTAACCGAGGGCCTGGTGAAAGGGGCTAACCAAGTAGTTGAGAAGGTTTATGTAGAGGAGAAGAGGTGGCTTCCTCGTGGTTCCAAAGTGTTAGTCCTTGATAAGGGCCTTCGTGGATCCTACAGCTATGTTGCTGTTTCGTTACCTCTTTCTAAAGGATGGGGTACAGACAATTGGTTGGAAGCTGGCGCGGATGATGTGGTAGCTACACTGCGCCTTTTCCGTAGTGATCCGGAAACGGATCCTCCAGTGCTGTTCCCTTTAGAAGAGGGTGGTCACAAGCTTCCTGCGAAATTGGAGGCAAGTCGTTATGAGACGGCAGAGCTATCCCGCTTTGCTGTTCGGCCGCAGTGGCGTGGGAAAAAGGCAAGTCTAGGATTGTACCGCGCTGCTTATGTTATGAGCCAGAATCGCTTCTCGGCTTGGGTGATGACGGCAAATTGGAAGGTTATTCAGCTTCTGTGGATGTCCGGAATATATCCAATAGTGTTATCTGGACCGCGAGCGTTCTACGGGGAGGAAGCAAGCATATTCTGCTACATGCCGATAGCAGATGTTGCCGCTGCTCTTAAATGGGTTAACCCTCCGGGTTACGAAATCTTTACAGGCAAGCCTAGGGAAAGCGGTCCAGAGTCTTCCCAA
Source organism: uncultured Candidatus Saccharibacteria bacterium (assembly GCA_964451675.1). Taxonomy (GTDB): domain Bacteria; phylum Patescibacteriota; class WWE3; order JAUXAW01; family CAYREW01; genus CAYREW01. Next base: position 6,505 of record CAYVIL010000003.1, on the reverse strand, counting down.
GGCCGTGCACATGTTGGCAAGGCAGTAAAGAGTGTTTACTGCCATCTTGGATTCAAAGGATTACAGCGAATGGCTAGGATGGTTTCTAGGCTACCTCTGGTCCGTGCAGCATCGCTAGTGATCTAGAATCCTTCAGTTGAAGAGCAAGGTATGTAAATGCGGAACCCTTGCTCTTTTTTTCTTCTCAATGTTAGAATGCAGTTTGTAAGCATTTAGATGCTAATTACTCTTCAAACTGCCATCTTCGCTCTTATTTTTTTTATTAATTTGCTACTAGCTGTTTTAGTCTACGCAAAGAATAGAAAAAGCCTTCACCATTTGGCATTTAGTTTAATTGGAGTGTCTGTTAGCGGTTGGATACTAAGTATTTTAGCAATGGCTGTTTTTCCAAGTATAGGGTGGGCAAAAGCTGCTTTTGCTTTTCCTTCCTTAATTCCTTCTAGTTTTTTGGTTTTTACACTTGTTTTTCCAGAGAAACCTGCTAAAAGGGACCGCTTTTTGGCCCCGATTATTTTTCTTCCCGGACTGTTTTTCTCCGCTGCAGCTATTTTTTCCAACCTTTTAGTTGCCGATTTTACGGTTAGTAAAGGTGCGGTTATTAGTGTTAGAGGTCCTCTTTACTTACCTTACGTAATATTCTTTTTGCTATTCGTTGGAGGAGGTTTGTATGTGCTTGGGCGTAAGTTTACGGTTTCTAAAGGCGTAACAAGGGCCCAGATCCAATACGTTTTTGTGGGATTGTTGCTTTTTTCCATCTTCGGTTTAACAACTAACTTGATTTTGCCATCCTTGGGTTTTTCCGTATATAACAATTTAGGTCCGTTGTTCTCTGTTATTATGGTCGCTTTTACTGCTTATTCTATTGTTAAACACCGGTTTATGGATATCCGGTTTGCGTTCAATAAAATTTTAGGTTACACCCTGATGGCTAGTTTTGTTTACGGTGTTTTTTACTTTCTTATCTGGCTATACAATACTTTTTTCGGAGGGGTGTATGCTACCCCATCTTATTTGGTAGGTGTTCTTATTGCGTATTTGTTTATTGTTATTTACAGCCCGGTACGCAAATTTTTAGGAGACTGGAATATGCTTTCGCCTCTTTATGATTCCGAAAGATTAATGTCTAAGCTTAATACCATAATGAGTCACGAACTCAATCTTCCTAAGCTGTCTAAAACTGTGGTGGAAGAATTGTCAAGTTCCATGTCTCTTTCTGCTGCAGCACTGGTTGTTTTTGATCTTGACGGAGAAGAGGGGCCTTTCAGAAAGGAAATAGCTGTTACTGCTGGTTTACCTGATTTGGATATTGGAAACAGGCAGGCGATAACCAGACTTAAAAGAAGTCTGCAGGGTGATTCCAAAATATTTGTGCAGGATGAATTAGAAAAACGCCAATCTGTGGGGGAGCCCTTATCAAAGCATACAGAGCGAGTGCTAGAGTATTTAAGAGTTCACCCCTTTTCTTTAGTTTTGCCTCTCTATTCTTCTGGTGAAGTGTTAGGCGCTTTGCTGCTTGGCAGCAAAGGAAGTGACGAACCTTTTTCTGTTCAAGACGTTTCTTTTCTTATCAGCTTGTCTCGTGCTGTATCTGTAGCTATTGAAAGAGCGAGCTTGTATCAAGAGGTTAAAGAGTTCAACATCACTTTGCAGGAGGAAGTGGAAAAAGCTACTAAGGAATTACGCGAAGCATATGCAGATCTAAAAGAGTTGGATAAGATGAAAGATGAGTTTATATCTATTGCTTCTCACGAATTGCGCACGCCAATGACTTCTATAAAAGGCCACTTGTGGATGTTGTCGCAGGGCAAGGGCGGCGAATTAAACGAGAAACAACAACATTATGTTCAAAAAGCACGTGCTGGTGCTGAAAGAATGATTAATTTAATTAATGATATGCTTTCTGTTTCACGTATTGAGCAAGGTAAAATGGAGTTTGATATTCAAAAATTGGACATTGTGAAAGTTGCAATAGATATTATTGAGGAATTTGAGCCGCAAGCCAAAGATAAAGGTATAGATTTAAAGTTACCGGGTTTTAAGTTAGTACCCTATGTTTTAGCAGATGAACAGAAGTTGCGCGCGGTGTTGACGAATCTTGTTGGTAATGCATTGAAGTTTACGGAAAAAGGTTCAGTAATTATTAATATAAAGCGCTCTACTGAGGATAAACCGAGCTTGCGTGTGGAAGTTATTGATACTGGACCTGGGATATCTGTGGAAGATCAGGAGCGGTTGTTCAAAAAGTTTGGTCGTTTAGAAACATCTTTTGTGACCGCAGCCGAGTCTGGTGGAACAGGTTTAGGTTTGTATATCAGTAAAAAGCTGGTCGAAGCTATGAATGGTAAAATTGGTGTAGAATCCGAATTAGGAAAAGGTAGTACTTTTTGGTTTACATTGCCAGTTAGTCCCTAATTTAGTGTGGTTATGGTTGTTATAGATTTATGCTAGATTTTAATCCCTTGGTTTATTGGAAGGAGGTGGGTTTAAGTGTCAGAACGTAAAAGAATATTAATTGTTGAGGATGACCATGATTTGCGTGAGTTGTATGCAGAAGTTCTACGTGATGAAGGGTATGAGGTTGATGAATCTTCTGATGGAGAAGGTGGTTTAGAACATATCAATTCGGAACATTACGATTTAATTTTGTTGGATATAATGCTTCCTAAAAAAGATGGTTTGGAGCTTTTAAAACAGATTCGCTCTTCTGAGGAGCATATCTCCAATAAGGTTGTTCTGTTGACCAATTTAGATCGGGAATCAGTTATTAAAGAGGGTTTTCAAGAAGGCGCTGACGGTTATATTATAAAATCAGAGATTGATCCCGGTGTTTTAATTCAAGAGGTAGAGACTTTTTTTTCTAGCTGATCTAATTGGTGACTGTTGTTTCCTCCGGTTCTCCTCTATTGTAAAGTTAACTGGTCGGAGCGGTGGGATTTGAACCCACGACCTCAGGCTCCCGATGCCTGCGCGCTGGCCATCTGCGCTACGCTCCGTATGCTGAACGGTATTATTGTATCACACAAAGGTCTAATACTACTTGAGTCACACTCATTAGGGAGCGACTGAGCCTTTTAAGGATTTCTTGATATGAAATAGCGGAACCTTTTTAGTAAACGTTGCGCACATGTTTTTAAATAAATCCTTGTAAAATACTTTTGTTAAAGTCTTTTACAATTAAATGGTAAGAGCGAGCATTTGTTTGCCCCGTTTGCTAATTAGCATTCATCTTCTTTCTCTAGAGTTTGCTTTATTTTTAAGTTAGAATATTAAGCATGTTGAAAATTTATAACACCCTAAGCAGGAAAAAGGAGTCTTTTAAGCCGTTGGGGACTGATTATATACGAGTTTATGATTGTGGTCCGACTGTTTACTACTACGCCCATATTGGTAATTTGTGGAGATTTCTTGTTTCAGATTTAGTACGCAGAACATTAGAGTACAATAGCTATAAGGTCAAACAAGTAATGAATATCACCGATGTAGGTCATTTAACAGATGAAGATTTAGCGGCTGATACAGGTGCAGATAAGATTGAAGCAGCAGCGAAAAAAGAAAAAAAGACTCCGCAGCAAATAGCTGAATTTTATACACAATCTTTCCTTGAGGATATTAGAAAAGTAAATATCCAGCGCCCGACTGTTATGCCTAAAGCTACAGAGCACATCCCGCAGATGATTAGGCTGGTTAAAATTTTAGAGGAAAAAGGATATACCTACCAAGCAGGTAATTATTTGTGTTTTGATATTAGTAGATTTCCTGATTATGGTAAGCTTTCGGGTAAAGATTTAGACTCTTTGAGAGTAGGTGAGCGTTTGGAGCCGATACCGGAGAAAAGGAATCCTTTCGACTTCGCATTATGGATCAGAGATCCGGAACACTTGCAAAAGTGGGAATCTCCTTGGGGAGTGGGCTATCCAGGTTGGCATTTAGAGTGCAGTGCTATGAGTATGGAGTATTTAGGTGAGCAACTTGATATTCATTCAGGTGGTGAGGACAATATTTTCCCTCATCATGAGAATGAAATAGCCCAGTCGGAAGCTGCAACAGGTAAGGAGTTTGTCAACTATTGGATTCATGTACGTCACAATCTTGTGCACGGAAAAAAAATGTCCAAGTCTTTGGGTAATGTTATTCTGTTGCAAAATATAATTGATCGAGGTTACGATCCCTTAGCTTACCGCTATTTGTGTTTAACTGTGCATTACAGATCTCAGTTTAATTTTACTTGGGAAAGTTTGGGAGCTGCCCAAAAAGGGCTTAATCGTTTAACAGAATTTGTTTTAGAGCTGGCGGATTCCGCAGGTATTATTTTGGATGACTTTGAGAAGACCGGGAATTTTCCTCCTGAGTTAAAGGACTACCGTAGCCAATTTATTGAGCATTTAAATAATGATTTCAATTTGCCCAAAGCTCTTGCGGTTGTTTGGGATTCAGTATCAGGTTATAGGAATGGTACCCTATCTGTTAAATCGCAGCAAATTTTAAGTCTTCTTGCTGATTTTGACCGTGTTTTAGGGTTGAAACTCATACGAGGCAGGAAAAAAACACAGATTGGCAAGCATATTGCTGGTTTACTAAAGGAAAGGGAGAAAGCCAGGCTTAAGGGAGATTTTGCCCGTGCTGATTTGATTCGTTCGAAAATTAACGAACTGGGGTACTGTGTGGAAGATACCCCCCAGGGTCCGGAAATTAAGCAGGTTTAGTTTAAAGGTGTAGCTTAGGTTTTCCCCTGTTTTTTTACTTTTTTTGACAATTTACATATTGAAAACTCAAAGTTGTTGTCTTTGTTGCTTCCTGCTTTATTTACTATCAGGGGGTTGTGGAGACGGTCGGTTTAGTGCTAGAATGCGTTAGGTTTGGTCAATTACTGCAATGGGAAAATACGAATTAATGTTAGTTGTTAAACCAGATAAAGCTGCCGAGGCCGCAGAAAAGTTAGATCTTATCGAGTCTTTTATTGAGAAAGAGGGCGGGGGAATTGAGGAATTTGCTGAGTGGGGGGAGCGTGATTTAGCCTACAAAATAGCTGATTATGACCGGGGCGACTACCGTGTTTGGACGATTACTCTGCCCGGGAATCAGCTGAAAGAGTTGGAGGAAAGACTGCGATTATCTGATTATTTAATACGTTATTTAGTTATTAGAAAGGATTAATTTTTTATGGCAAGAAGAAAAGAAAAAAAAGTACCTAAACACTGTAGATTATGTCGAGAAGGAATTGGTGATATAGATTATAAAGACGTTATCACCTTAAAGCGGTTTTTAACCTCACGGGGAAAGATCCTATCCCGTTCCAAGACCGGTATTTGTGCGCGCCACCAGCGTAGCTTGGCGCGGGCAGTTAAGAGAGCTCGGTACGTTGCGCTTATATCTTATACTGAGCAGCATGCTCTATAAGCAAAGAGTGCTTAAATTAGGCGATTTTCATGGTTATAATTGATTACGGCTCCTCAATGGCCAAAGTTTTAGTTATAAGTAAAGGTGGTATTTACTCTACTTTTGAAGTTCCCTTAGGTTTCGCAATTCGCCCCAGTTTAACAGTTAGTCAGACTATAAATCGAATTGTGGAGAGGCTTCCTTTAGATTCCAGCGATGCTTGTTCGGAAATATATGCTGTGGGAGAAATTGCATCCTTAGATTTAAAAGAGATTTTGACAGCGCCTCCTTTAGACCCAAAGTTGGGTTTAGATACGCTTGGTAGAACTATTCTCGATATTGGTTTAGAATTTACGTACTTTGATCAAATTGCGTTCCGTGGTGATATTGATGTCGGTTTAGCTCTTTCCTGGTTACCTTTTGAAGCTAGTAGAGACGAAATTTTCAATCATTTTGCTAATTCTGGTATTTATCGGCAAAGAGTCCCCGCTACAGATCGGGAAATACAACTTGAGCAAGCTATAGCCAGAGAGAAACTTTGTGCTCTTATTTCTTCCGATACAGAAGATAATCTTCAGCCTCACTACCAAGAGATAATACTGACAGGAGCTGTTTTTTCTCAAAGTGATAAATTAGGTAAAGCGCTGCTTGTTGTTTTGGATACTTTACCATTGCAAGGTTCTACCCAGCTTATTTTAGATAGCTCCCAGTTACTTGTAGCACTGTCTGCTTTGAATTATTTTGACCCCGAATTTTTGGATGAGTTTACGTTGTCCTCCTTTACTAAGCTTGTTACTTTAGGTACTGCAGTATGTGTTCCTGGTAAACTATCTGTAAGATTGGACCTAGGTTTAGATTCCCAGCAGCAATTAATTGTACCTGCTGATAGCCTGTTGCGATTGGCTTTAAACAGGGATCAGGAGGGAAATTTGCAAATCAACAGCGCAGATGGTTACAGCTTAGAAACAAGCTTTGTTGGCGGTCCTATTGGTTTAGTTTTTGATACACGGAAGCGACCGATCGGTAGGCCAAGTATTAATCGCTATGGGAGAGAAAAAGTAGCTGCTTGGCAAAGATCGCTGAGTGGAACGTAGTTAGTTTATTAAAATTTATAGTTTATGGAAGTACC
>CAYVIL010000002.1:17398-57980 GCA_964451675.1 uncultured Candidatus Saccharibacteria bacterium | reverse complement strand
TTTTTGGCTATTATCTTTATTGTATCAGGAGATATACAGCTCTTCAATTTTACGTACAGCTTCAACATTCGTTCAAGCTCCTCGTAAAGATGTGGTGATCAAAAACTTCAATGTTCAATAGTTGCTCAGTTTTTTAGTTTTTCAGTTCTTTAGTTATTTAGTCCCCACCTAATATCTCAATATCTCAATATCCCAATATCCCAATATCTTAATATCCTAATATCCTAATATCTTACTATCTTACTATCTTCTGATGCTTATTATCTCAATTACACAATCTTCTTCACTCATGTATAATATAAGTACATGAGCGATAAAAAATCTTCCGAAAAAGAAAAAAGCGAAGCACTAGAGACGGCGATGGACGCTATTGAAAAAGATTTCGGCAGTGGTGCAATTATGCGTTTGGGTAAGAGGCAGGTCGCAGAAGGCATTGCTGTTATTCCCACAGGAGCGATTGCATTGGATCTAGCTCTGGGTGTCGGGGGGGTTCCAAAAGGTAGGGTTATTGAAATTTACGGGCCTGAAGGCAGCGGAAAAACAACACTTGCGCTGCATATTTTAGCAGAAGCGCAAAAGCAAGGTGGCAATGCTGCCTTTGTTGATGCAGAGCATGCTCTAGATCCTCTTTATGCTCAAAAGATTGGTGTAGATGTCGACAATCTTTTAGTTTCCCAACCGGATACAGGAGAGCAAGCTTTGGAGATTACGGAACGGTTAGTGCGTTCCGGAGCGTTGGATATTGTTGTTATTGACTCTGTAGCTGCACTTACTCCGCGTGCTGAAATTGAGGGTGAGATGGGTGACAGCCACATTGGTTTGCAAGCACGTCTTATGTCGCAAGCACTCCGTAAATTAGCTGGTGCAATTTCCAAATCCAATACTTGCGTTATTTTCATCAACCAGGTGCGGATGAAAATTGGTGTTATGTTTGGCAATCCGGAAACTACTTCTGGTGGTTTAGCTCTTAAATTTTACTCATCTGTGCGGATGGATATTCGCGGGCGGCAAAAAATTTCCGAAGGTGATGAGGATTTAGGTAGAAGAGTTAAAGTTAAAGTGGTTAAAAACAAGGTTGCGCCCCCGTTTAGGGTGGCTGAATTTGACATTATGTATGGTGAGGGTATTTCCCGCGAAGGCAATTTAATTGATGTTGGTGTTGAGATGAATATTGTGGAGAAGAAAGGTTCCTGGTACGCCTATGATGGCGAGAATATTGCTCAGGGGCGGGAAGCAGCAAAAGAGTTTTTAAAAGAAAATTCGGATATTGCTGATGAAATAGAAGTAAAAATTAAAAAACAAGCGCAGGAAGAAGGTTTGCCAATTGCGCTTGGTGTGGAGGAAGAAAACGAGAGAGAAGAAGATACTGAGGAATAAAAAAGTCCCTGCGCAGAAGGAGTTCTGCACAGGGAGATAGTCTACCACTCGCTTGGCGCGCAAGGGTGCTTAGGATGGGTAAGATTAAATGCGTGAGTTATGAACGGGCCTCTATCGCAGCGGAAAGCCATTCTTTTTTCTTGATCTTCTTCGTGAGCAGTTTTTGCAGCCTCAACTCTATAGTTTTGCCCACAGCTCAAGCATTTCGCTACCCATTGGTCAGCCATGTTAGTTGTTCTCCGTTCTTAAACAAATTGTAGTTATATGTATCTTATAACACCGCATTTTTTCTTTTTATGGTATACTTTTTTATACTGCGCTCTAGTTCTAGTTGAAAAACTAGACAGCTAAGGAGGAGACTATGGTACGTACTAACAAACCTATTGCCGGGGTCTCTCTTCACTTAACCGGGGAGGTTGCGGAACATTTAAGTACAAGAGATTTTGAGATTGGAAAAAACATGCCCTGTCCTCCACCACGCCCGGCTTGTAAAAGGGGATCGGTTAGCGGAAACCTTAAGTGGCGCTGTACAGACTGCGGTAAAATCTATTATTCCAGTTGGTCCAGATGTCCAGATTGTGGTTCAGTTAGGCGTAGGCCAAGAAGGCATTAGTTTGAAAGGGGTAGAGATGGAAAAACAGAATCGTACAGTTTCGGTAGAAAATGGTTCTTTGGAAAAGGTAGCTGCGCGTGTTTGGAGGAGTGGACGTTGGGATGATTGGCTAGTTTACAAGCACACTAGCAGGCAGGGACAGCGAGTACGCTATCTCTGCCCTGTTTGCTACAGCAACCACGATCGTAAACCAATACTCCACCGATTGCGGGAAATGGATACTCAGGCTGAGAATGCGGCTGTTAGTTTGGGTTTTGAGGGCAGTGTTGTTGTTCATAAGCCTGCTGCTAGCAAACGAGCACGTCCCACACACTGGTGTTGGAAATGCGAGCGGTTTTTCCGCGTTCTTGGCACATCGTTAGGTCCTGTAGAGGATCTTACAGAGGAAGCGTTAGCTTCAGTACATGCTTAATAGTTGCTCTCCCCGAATCATTTTGCCCGGTTCGGGGATTTTTTATAGCCGCATTCACGCTGAGCGGGGCCTGCCTGCACAAATATTTGGATTTAGTTAACACAAAGTCTGGTTTACAACGAATGCCTCACTTGTAAGCGAATTATTCATGTTCGTTTAGCAGACCTGCTTCCACGAACATTAAGGCTAAACCCTAACTTTATGTAACAAGATGTTTCGGCTAGCGCCAAAACATCCACAGGCCAGACCGCCTCTGGCCGGTTGGACCATCTTCTAACTGCTGTCTACTAATGATAAAATAGGCATCGTCATGCTAGGAATTCTCAAAAACTTATTTAATTCAAACCAGAGCGAACTTAGCGAGCTCCAGCCTGTTGTAGAGGAGATCAATTTGCTGGAGCCGGAAATAAAAGCATTGTCTGACAACGGGCTAGCGGAAAAAACTGCTGAATTTAGGACACGTTTGGAAAAAGGCGAAACACTGGACCAGATTCTTCCGGAAGCATTTGCAGTGATCCGTGAAGCTATTCGCCGTACTGTGGGCGAACGTGCTTATGATGTGCAGTTACTTGCGGGTATTGCTTTACATCAGGGTAAAATAGCAGAGCAAAAAACAGGAGAAGGTAAAACTTTATCTGCTGCTTTAGCTTTATATTTACATGCGCTGGAGGGGCAGGGTTGCCATTTAGTTACAGTAAATGATTATCTAGCTCGTCGTGATACAGGTTGGTACGGGGAAGCCCTGCACTTTTTGGGTCTTAGTGTGGCTTGCATTTGTCAGGAACAGAAATCCTACCTGTTGGATCCGGAATATACAGATTCCTCACAGGATGATCCTCGTTTAGCACATTTGCGTCCAATTGATCGTGCGGAAGCTTACCAGGCAGAAGTTACATACGGTACCAATAACGAATTCGGATTTGACTATTTGCGGGATAACATGGTTACTGATTTGTCTCAGCAAGTACAGCGAAAGCATGTTTATGCCATTGTTGATGAGGTGGACTCAATTTTGATTGATGAAGCTCGTACACCGCTTATTATTTCTTCACCTGCTGAGGAGGCAACGCAGCTTTACTACAAGTTCTCAGATCTGGTAAAAAAACTTGTTCGGGGTACAGATTACGAAATAGATGAGAAATTAAAGACAGCGCATCTGACCGAATTGGGGATCAATAAGGTGGAAAGAACGCTGGGAGTAGACAATTTATACGAAACAGATTTTGCTACTCTCCACCACGTGGAAGAAGCTCTGCGTGCGCATACCTTGTTTCACCGCGATAAGGATTACGTTGTTAAAGACGGCCAAGTAATTATTGTTGACGAATTCACGGGGCGATTGATGTTTGGACGCCGTTACAGCGGTGGTTTGCATCAGGCAATCGAAGCTAAAGAGAATGTTGAAATACAGCAGGAAACGCGTACGTTAGCAACCATATCTTTCCAAAACTATTTTAGAATGTACGAAACGCTTGCTGGTATGACAGCTACTGCAGCTACAGAAGCGGAAGAATTTTATGAAATTTACGGATTGGAAACTTTGATTGTTCCAACTAATGAGCCAGTTATCCGTAAAGATTATTCGGATGTGATATATAAAACAGAGGCTGCTAAATGCAGAGCTGTGGTTGAAGAGATTGCGGATTGTCACCAACGTGGTCAACCAGTGCTAGTAGGTACTACATCTATTGAGAAAAACGAACTGTTGCATAAGTTATTGAAGCGTAGGAATATACCGCACGAGGTACTAAACGCTAAACACCACGAAAGAGAGGCTAGTATAATTGCTCAGGCAGGTAGTAAAGGTGCAATAACTGTTGCTACAAACATGGCTGGGCGAGGAGTAGATATCAAGTTAGGAGGAGATCCTAAGCAGATCAATCCTCCTACTGGCGAGTCGGGAAATCCAAATTCAAGGGCCCAGAATAAAAAAATTGATTGGAAGTCCCGTTACGAAGAGGTTAAACAGTTAGGCGGTTTGCACGTAGTGGGAACAGAACGCCATGAATCGCGCCGTATTGATAATCAGTTGCGTGGCCGTTCAGGGAGGCAGGGGGACCCCGGTTCTTCAAGGTTTTTCGTATCTTTGCAGGATGATCTAATGCGCTTATTTGGAGGAGGACGTGTGGAAAATTTAATGGATCGGTTAGGTTTGGAAGAAAATGTCCCAATTAAGCATTCAATGATTACCAAATCTTTGGAGCAGGCGCAAAAAAGGGTGGAGGGCTTTAACTTTGATAACCGTAAGCGCGTTTTAGAATACGACAATGTATTAAACCGTCATCGTGAAATTATCTATAATTTGCGAGAAAAAATACTTAAGTTAGATGAGGGTGGTCATAACGAGTCGTGGGTGTTGAAGAAGATAGGTATGTACCTGCCGGAAGCTCTCAGCTTGTGGGAAGAAAAAAAAGAAGAATTTGGTTCTGAGCAGTGGCCTAAAGTTATCTGTGCTATTAGTTTACCTGTAATTGATACTTTGTGGATGGAGCATTTGGATAGTTTAGAAAGCCTTCGGCAGGGAATTGGATTACGGGGTTATGGCGGTACTAAACCTTTGGTTGCTTATAAACGCGAAGCACACTCCTTATTTGAACGGTTGAATTCTCAAATTTGGCAGGCTATTGCCGGGCGGATTGTTGCTGTTGAACAAGTACCGGCAGAGCGTCAAAAATCTAGGAACTTAATTTACAAAAAGCCAGAGCAAGAAGTTGGGTTGAAAGATGAGGCTGCAGCTTTGGGAAAAGCCAGCCAATCGAGTCAGCAGCACCAGCCTTTTGAGCGAGAAGGAGAAAAGATTGGACGCAACGATCCTTGTCCTTGTGGAAGCGGAAAGAAGTATAAAAAATGTTGTGGAAGGTAATCTAGTTAGAGTGAAGGTAAATGTTATATGGAACACTGTTGGTAATATTTTTGGATTGAGAAGTACTGTTGTTCGCGATGACAGTACTGTATTACCTTTTATTAAAGAAGCGCTCCGCAGGGCTGGTTATGGCGAAGATGTGGGTATCCGAGTTCCTTCTTCTGGTTGGCAGCACGCGGTCAGGCGTTTGGGGAAAGATAAAGTAGTTAAATTTTCGGCCCCTTTTGATTCACTTAAAGTTGAAAAATTTATCAGCTATCTTAATCGGCAGCGCGGGATATTGCAAAAGTACTGTTCACCTTATTTGACTCCGGATGATTTTATTTTTGTTCCTTTAAATAGCAGCCGAGCTTGTTACGCAGTAGTTAAAAAATGGGTAGCTGGTAGGCCGCTTTATGCTCTTTCAGATGAAGAGCTGAAGAACAACCGGTTGTTGGCCAGCAGTTTGTTAGATTTGGTAGAACGTGGCGAGAAAATGTATGCAGAAACAGGTTATGCGTTGGATTTAGCCGAGCCGGGGATGTTTCTTATTAATTTTTTAAATCCTCGTAAGACAAGCAATATTGTAGTAAATAATTCTAGTAGCCCCTTTTATATAGACACTGTGCTTATCCCTCCGGAGTTTGATCCCAGCTATATGCCGAAAATTTACCAGTATTCCCCCTTATGGTACTTTATATACCGATACGCTACTAGACTGCGAGGTAAAGTTTTTAAGAAACGCCTGGTTAAATATTTGGATAGATAATAACTAGAAACTGTAATTATTAGTTGGTAAAACTTTGGGAATTACAGTTTTGGTTTTTTCGTTTCTCAGTTGCTTTGTACTTGTGCTACTATATTAAGTACATGCTCCTGTCCTTTTGGTACCAAAAATTACCCAGAAGATTTTTTGTTTTTTTTAAACGATTTGCTTTTTATTTGTCTGATCGTTTAGGTATTATTATTACACTCAAAAATTTCTTCAAGCCTCTCTTTCATGATTACACAAAGGTAGGTCGGATATTGGGTTTTATATTCCGCTCTCTCTATTTAGTAGCTGCTGTTATTATGTTTGTTTTTGCGCTAGGCGGTCTTCTGTTTTTATTTGCTTTTGTTTTTATCATACCGTTGATTTCCGGATTGTTAGTTTTGTCTAATTTAAGTAATTTTGGTTTGTGGATTATTTTTGCGTTGTCTCTAAGTTTGTTGTTTATTATTTATCTGGTTTCATTGCGGCTTCCTTCTCAGACTATAAGTGATCAAAAAGATTGTGGGAAAGTCGATTTGAAACCAGTTTTGACACCAAACGCGTTATCCTTGTATAAAGCAAGTGATGCAAACTACCTTCTGTTTTCGCTTATCCGAAAACCACATGTAAGAAATCTTGTGCAGCGACTAGGTGTTCCTCCAGAAGATTTTGCCCAGTTTTTGACGAAAGAATTGAGGATTGAACTGCAATCTTCGGTGAAGGAAGTTTTCCAAGAGGCCTACGAAATAGCAAGTCGGTTAAATGCTAATTATATTTCTACTGAGCATATATTTTTTGTTCTTTTTTCCAAGCCTCAATTGCGGAAGGCATTTTCTCACTTTAATATTGAGTTTAAGTACTTGGAGCCCACAGTGCTCTGGAGCCAGCGTATTAGGAATTGGGAGCACCCCCCTATGATTTGGGAACCAAGATACGAATTAAAATTAGGGGGTGGGTTTAACCGCAGTTGGATTGGGGTTGTTACACCAACATTAGATAGATTTAGCGATGATTTAACTGTCCGAGCGCAAAAAGGGAGATTGCGCAGGTTTTTGGGTAATAAAGAAGTACTTGAAAATCTAGTTACTGTTCTTTCTCGTAATCAAAATAATAGTGCTATTTTAATCGGTCCACCAGGATGCGGGAAGACTAGTTTGGTTTACGGTATAGCACACCAAATTGTAACCGGGGGTGTGGCAGATTCTATTGCTGATAAACGGCTGGTGAAGTTAGATATTTTGGGGTCTAAGGAACTTCGGGAGAATTTGGACCAAATTGTTAAGGAAATACTTACTTCAGAAAACGTAATTCTCTTTATTGATGAGATACATACTCTACCACCGGATGCATACGCAGTTTTAGAACCACCCCTTTCCGATTCAAGGTTTCAATTAGTTGCTGCGTGCAGTTTGCGGGATTATCGGCGTTTTATTGAGAAACACGGTGCTTTTGCCCGCGTTTTGCAGAAGGTAGAACTTCCGGAGGCAGATAAGGAAATAACCATGCGTATTCTGGAGTATATTGCTGTTCAACTGGAGAGAGAGAGCAAGGTTACTGTTACTTATTCTGCTCTGTATGGTGCCTATACTTTAGCAGACAGGTTTGTGATGGACAGAGTAATGCCAGACAAAGCTGTTGACCTTTTGGACGAGACAGTAGCAATGGTATCCTCACAGCAAAGTGCTGGTATTGTTGGCTACGACGATATAGCAGAGGTAGTACATAAGACTACGCACATACCTGTACAAGAGGCTGTGGACCAGGAAGCGGACAAACTCCTGAATTTAGAGGAACGGATCCATCAGAGGTTAATAGATCAAGAGCCAGCAGTCAAAGCAGTTTCTAATGCTATTCGCCGCGTGCGTTCCGGTTTAGTAGATGAAGATAGACCGGTAGCGTCGTTTCTGTTTGTTGGGCCGACAGGTGTTGGTAAAACAGAAACAGCAAAAGCGCTTGCCGAGAACTATTATGGTGGTGAAGATCAAATGATCAGATTCGATATGTCTGAGTTTCAAGAGCCTGGTTCGGCGGAACGCCTTTTGGATAGTTTGACAAATGAGATACGTACTAGACCTTTTAGTTTAGTCTTGCTTGATGAATTTGAAAAAGCAAATAGAGATATTCTCAACTTGTTTTTGCAAGTAATGGAAGATGGCCGGTTAACAAATACTGAAGGTCGCACAGTTAAGTTTACTCAGGCAATGATTATTACCACATCCAACGCAGGTAGTGACTTAATTTTTAAGGGTTTAAAAGAAGGTAAATCTATAAACGATTTGCGGGATCCTGCTTTTGAGGCACTTCAAGATTATTTCCGACCGGAGTTATTGAATCGTTTCGATGATGTTATATTATTTAAGCCGCTCGATCCGCAAGATATGATTAAGATAGCTGGTTTGAAAATAAACGAGTTGAAGAGCAAATTAGCAGATAAGAAAATTGAGTTAAATGTTAGCCCAGGCGCTTTGGAGATATTGGCGGAAAAGGGATACGATCCTTCTTTAGGTGCAAGACCTTTAAGGAGGTTAATTCAGGATGAACTTGAAGCAAACCTTGCTAAAAAACTTTTGAGTGGTGAGTTAAAAAAGGGCGACACCTTGAATTTGGAAGATATAATTTAAGAATATGGATTTAGAGGCACTGGAAAGAAAAATTGATGAACTAGCGCAAAATTTAAATATTCCGGAAAAACGTCAACAGCTAGACCAGCTGCAAAAACAATTAGCGGACCCTGATTTATGGAAAGATTGGAAAGAAGGACAAAAAGTATCTAAAAAAGCAGCTAGTCTTGAGAAGGAAATTGAGCTTTTTAACCAGCTTGATGTTTTAGAAAACGAAAAGAAGTGGGTTGAGCTGCAGCAAGTTGTTGAGAAACTGGAGCTGGCAACTTATCTATCCGGACCGTATGATGAAAACAGTGCTATTTTATCTATACATGCTGGGCAGGGAGGTACGGAAGCAATGGATTGGACAGCTATGTTAAAACGGATGTACCAGCGGTACGCTGAAGGTCAGGGTTGGGATACAGATGTACTGGAGGAGAGTCCGGGCGAAGAGGCTGGGCTTAAATCTGTTACTATTCAAGTTGATGGGGGTTACGCTTATGGCTATTTGCGAGGGGAATCCGGGGTGCACAGGCTAGTAAGGCAGTCACCGTTTAACGCTGATAATCTGAGGCACACATCATTTGCGCTTGTTGAAGTTATACCTTTGTTGGAGGATAGTACTAGTGTAGAAATTGATGAGAACGATTTAGAAGTTGAAACTTTTGGTGCTTCAGGGCCAGGGGGACAGCATATGCAAAAAAGCGAATCAGCTGTTCGTGTTCGGCATAAACCTACGAATATTGTTGCAACTAGTCAAGCTTCTCGTTCGCAAACCAAGAATAGAGAGAGCGCGCTCGTATTGCTTCGGTCAAAACTGTATGAGCTCCAACAAAGAAGGAAAAAAGAGGAGGAAGCCAGGATGCGGGGGGAGTACAAAGTACCAGGGTGGAGCAATCAGATTCGCTCTTATGTATTACATCCTTACAAGTTGGTTAAAGATTTACGGACGGGAGTTGAATCGCATCAGCCTGATGCTGTGCTGGACGGTCAGCTCCAACCGTTTATTGAGGCAGAGTTGCAGCAGCATGTTACAATTTAAACAATGAAATCGAAATTGGTTTCTTTTTATAGAGGTTTAGAAATGTTACCGTTCAGGAAGCGCCTTTCTTTGTATATAGTAATAGCTTTTTTGACCGTGTTTATTGGGTTTGTTGCTGGGTATTTTCTGTTCCCAACTCCTGCCACTGGTAATAACGCCGAACCTGCTCAGAATGGTTTAGTGAATGGTAATGGTGATTCTGAAGAAGATAAAGAGTTTAACAGTGTTGGTTATATACAGGCGAGAGAAAGTGTAGTTTACGAGCAGGGTACTCATGAGCTTTATGATGCGGAAGGCAATTTGATAGCAGCTTTAATAAATAATAAAAGGCTTCTTGATCTAAAATTTTTTGAAAATAGGTTTGTGGAGGTTGCTGGAACAATTGAGGATTCATTGGAAGGCGAGCCCCCGTTGATTTGGGTTAAAAAAGTAACTGTAAGATAATTATGCTTAAATTTGATTCAATTACTAAAGAATATAAGGACGGAACTGTTGCTTTACAAGAAGTGAGTTTTGAAGTGGCTGCCGGTGAGTTTTTGTTTGTTACTGGACCATCCGGAGCTGGTAAAACAACGCTTATTAAACTTCTTATTCGGGAAGAGTTGCCGACAGAAGGTGAAATACATTTTGACGATTTAGAATTAACAAATCTTCCGCTGAAAAAGCTGCCGGAGTTGCGGAGACAAATAGGCGTTGTTTACCAGGATTTTAAGCTGATTCCAAATAAAACAGTATATGAAAATGTTGCCTTCGCTCTTGAGGTTCTAGGAAAAAGCGATGAAGAAATAAATGAAAAGGTCAATGAAGTTTTGGAAACTGTGGGGCTTGCTGATCGAGCTGAATTGTTTCCTCAGAATCTGTCTGGGGGTGAGAAGCAGAGAGCTACTTTTGCAAGAGCAATTTCTTTAGAACCCAAGATTTTGGTTACCGATGAAGCAACTGGTAATATTGACAAAGTTTTAGCTTGGGGTATTTTAGATTTTGTGGACAAAATAAATAAGTCGGGCACTACTGTTATTATGGCAACACACGAGACTGAATTTGTTAAAGCGTTAAAAAAGAGAGAAGTCCGGCTAGAAGAAGGAAAAATTGTAAAAAAGTAAAATCTGCCTATGACAACAACTTTAAAGCGCATTTTTAAAAATGCATTTGCCCAAATAACGAGGTCCAAATGGATGACTGCTGCTACTATTTTGATTATGACAGCGACGTTCCTGGTAATCTCTGTTTTTGCTGTTGTTGCTTACGGCTCAGACAAAATTCTAAGCTATTTTGAATCCAAGGCTCAAGTAACAGCTTTCTTTGTCGATGAAGCTACAGAAGAACAGATAATGGGTGTTAAATCGGAATTGGAGGCCACAGATTTAACTGCGGAAGTCCGCTATATTTCAAAAGAAGAAGCCCTGCAAATATATTTAGGGCAACATGAGGACGAGCCTGTATTGCTGGAATCAATAACCGCTAATATCTTCCCCGCTAGTTTGGATATCCGTACACGCAATGTTGATGATCTACCTTATTTGGTTTCTATACTTGATACTAAAGATATTGTTGAAGAAATCCTTTTTTATCAAGACATTGTCCAGAGTTTAAAAAGCTGGACCAGGACGGTCCGGTTAGTTGGTTTAGGGCTTATCGGAGTTCTTCTGGTTATTTCTGTAACAATTATATTGGTAACTGTTCATACCAGTGTATCTCGCTGCAGTAGAGAAATAGAGGTTATGCGTTTGGTTGGTGCCTCCAGCTGGTATATTCGTTGGCCGTTTGTAATCCAAGGTGCGTTTTCCGGTTTGGTATCTGCTGTTTTGGCTGTTGGTGTTTTGGCAGCTGCTACTCCCCTGTTAATGACAAAGACAGAGCTGCTATTACGCGGTATGAATTTAGTTATTCTTACACCCCGACTTTTCCTAGGGTTATTAGTAGCAGAGGCGGCTTTAGGGATATTCCTGGGTGTTTTAGGCAGTTTTATTGCTGTATGGCGATATTTGAGGTATTAGTTCAAGGCTCTGTTTATATTTCTTACTGTATGTTGCATTAGTCTGGTGTTGGAATCTTTTTGTAACAAATTCTTTTAGATAATGTTTAAAAAAATACCAAATAAATTGTTTCTATATAAACTTTTTGTTGTTTTGTTTATAGCTATATCTGCTTATCCTTTCCCTGTTGTAGCGCAGGAAGAATCCGATTCGGAAGCTGCAGCAACGGAGGAGCAGGAGGAGGACTATTCCTCTGATATAGATGATCTTCAAAGCGAAATTGCGAAATTAGAAAAAAAGCTAGGCGAAACACGCAACCGGGCGGCCACACTGGAAAGTCAAATTGCTTATATGAATAACCAAATTTATTTAACAACCCTTAACATCCGAGAAACAGAGGCAAAAATCGAGGCAAAGAAAGCAGAACTGGGGGAATTAGTTACTGATATTGGTGACTTGGAGGAGAGGTTAGAGCGTTTAGATGAATCAATAAGCCATCACCAGTATGTTTATCAGGCTAGGGTCACGGAATTTTACAAATCAAATAGGCTCTCTACTTGGGAATTAATTTTTGGTTCCCAGAGTCTCACCGATGCTTTTTTGCGTATTAAGTATCTAAAAGTTTTAGAAGAGGCAGACCGAAGGTTAATGGAACAGATGGAGAGAACTGTTGACAGCTACGAGGAGCAAAAGGCTTTATTGGAAAACAAGAAAGTTCAGGTAGAGAATGTTAAAGCAGCAATCGAGGCGGAGAAAGCGGAGCTGGAGAGCAGACGTGCGCAGCTAAATGATCAGAAGGCTGCTAAAGACAAGCTACTTGCCGAGACTCAAAATGACGAACAGAGGTACCAAGAGCTGTTGTCGGAAGCGAAAGCACAGCTAGCTGCAATAAGAGCTCTGGTTGCGTCACGTGGTGGTGCTTCCCTCCTTTCTAATCAAACTGTTTGTGATCACTGGGGTTGTTATTACAACCAGCGGGATTCTGCCTGGGGTACCTACAAATTGGGTGATTCTGAATATTCAGTAGCTGGATATGGATGTTTAATTTCTTCAGTCGCAATGATTGCTACTCATGAGGGTTTTGATATTACGCCGGCAGATATTGCAGTTGTAAGCTCAGCATTTGTCCCGGGCTGGGGTTATTTATATTTTGGCGATAGTATAGACCCTGTTGATATTGGGGACCTTGCATTTTACAGAGTCCTTGGTTCATTAGATAGTGGGCCTGTGATTGCCCGTCTCTCTCTCCCAGAGGGTACGCACTTTATTGTTGTTAAAGAGAAGACTAGCGGTGGCGATTATTTAATTCACGATCCTTGGTTTGAAGGTGCGCATGATGTTTTGTTAAGTGATTATTACTCTGTAAGCAATATTAGCAGAGTGGATAAAGTAGTATTTCAGTAGCCTAGTGATTTCAGCGGTTTAGGGAATCTTTTTGTTATAGTAATTTTTGCATAGTTTTGTGACACACCGCGGGGTGGTGCTGGGAAAGGGTGCTGCGAAGTGTTAGTTTTATTTAAACTTTTTCGCCGGAATGTCTCCTTTTTGCGCTGTTATTTGGGGCTTTCTTCGGCCTGTTTAATTTAGTACTTGATATTATGCGCAAAGAAGTTAGTCTTCTACCTTTGTTATTTCTCCTCGTTTTTCCTCCTTTTGCTCGAGCACAGAATCTTTTGAAAAATTCATCTTTTGAGCAAGTGCGGCAAGGCGTTCTGGTGGATTGGATTCCTAAACATTCAACTACTTTATTTGAGGCTACAAATTCTGCTGTAAAGCAAGGGAGTCAGTCTGCGGCTGTTTCTAAGTTGGGCAGTAAAACTGGCTGGACCTATGCTTATCAGGATGTAGCGGCCACCCCGTCCGCTGTTTACAAGTTGTCTGGGTGGGTTCGTTGGTTAGTAGGAGCTGTTTCGAAAGCAGCCTTAAAAATTGATTGGTTAACGGTGGATGGAAAAAGAGTGCCTTCCAAAAGTTCTGCTGATGAGGTTGGTTTAGATTCTCCCTCAGACAGATTTGAGTATTTGGAAATTGTGAAAACAGCACCTGAGGAAACAAAAACGGCACGAATTGAATTGTTTGTAAATTTAAAAGAAGGTGAGTTGGAACCTTCTATCTTTTATGATCAGCTGTTTTTTGGCGAATTTACAGGTGAGCTGGTTGATGATGATTTACCGCAATTTATTTTTGACCTTCCGAAAGAGGTTCGGGCGGGAGAGGGGTTTAATATTTCTGTGTCACTTAGCAATTATTCTTCTAATGAAAAATATAAAGTTAAATTTTTGGCTGGAACTAACAGGCGTTTTTATGATGGCAGAACTCAGAGTGTTGTTGATACATTTCTTGCTTGGAATGCCTCCTGGGAGGATTTTCCTAACATAATGACGGATGCTGTTGGTGATGCAAGTACAAACATGGTTGCAATGATAAATTTTAATGCTGAGCAGGGAGATTACCAGGTAAAAGTAAGGTTGCGCGACAGTACTGGGACTAATTATGATTCTAATGAAAAACTACTCACAGTTCTCCCCCAGTTAGAAAGTGAAAGTATTGATCAGGAGCAGATTTCAATTATGACAGTTTCTGAAGCTAGGCGTTCCAAGTTGGGGAGTAAAGTTTTTGTTAGCGGAGTTGTTACTGTACCC
Organism: uncultured Candidatus Saccharibacteria bacterium; assembly: GCA_964451675.1. Taxonomy (GTDB): domain Bacteria; phylum Patescibacteriota; class WWE3; order JAUXAW01; family CAYREW01; genus CAYREW01. Next base: position 43,722 of record CAYVIL010000002.1, on the reverse strand, counting down.
CCTGGTATTTTTGCAGAAGACCAGTTATACATACGTGACCGGACAGGGGGTATTTTGGTTAAAGGGAGATTTTCGAATGATTTACACGTAGCGCTTGGAAACCAGGTAGAAGTATCTTGCACTCTGGAAGAAGCTTGGAATGAGAAATATATAAAGATGGGTCAAGAAGACAGTTTTGCTGTTATTGCAAGGAATTTACCAGATCCAGACCCAGAAATTATATCTACAGGAGAGGTTGGCGAAGATAAAGAAGGGCAACTGGTAATGACTACCGGTTCTGTTGTAGAAACATCTGGATCTACTTTTTATATTGATGACAGCAGTAAACGGGCGAAAGTTTACATTAAAAAATCTACTGGGATAGATGTACCACGTAAAAAAATTGGTAATCTGGTTTCAGTAACAGGAATTGTTTCCCAGTGGGGTTTTCTTAAGGATGGTTCAGCTAATTACCGGATTATGCCTAGATACCAATCTGATTTGCAGATTTCTGTTTTAGAAGAACAGGGTGCTGTTTTGGGAATCAGTGAGCTTCCAGTTACTGGAGATCCTGCTCAAAATAATAAGTTTTTTCTCGATATTTCAGCAGCTCTGATTTGTTTAGGTCTTGGGCTGCGGTACTTTACTGTGCCGGAAAGTGCTTTGGCTAATCACGAGCCAAATTGAATTTTGCGTTTATTTTCTCCTAGGTACTCAAGGTGAATATTTATTCGGTCCCTGGGCAGCGCTCTCTCTGCGCGTTCTGGCCACTCAATAACAGTTACGGTTTCCTCATTCCCAGTAAACTCCTGTAAACCAAGTTGGTCAATATTTTCCAGCTGCTCTATGCGGTATAAATCAATGTGAACCAGCTTTCCCAGTTGTCTGATAATAACAAAGGTAGGGCTGACAATAGTTTCTTTTATCCCCAACCCCTTCGCTAACCCTTTTACAAAGGTAGTTTTCCCAGAGCCCAGCTCGCCGTAAAGTGCAATAACCTCCCCGCCTTGCAGTTTTTGAGCAAACTCTTTGCCTGCTTCTTCTGTTTTTTTTGCTGATTCAGTAATAAGTTCTTTTTCCATTGCATAATTTTAGCAAAATGACCACCTCCCTGGTCTGTTAATGAATCATTAAGCGTTTACTTTTTGTACCCTTTCTCAATTGCTCCGATTAGTGCCAAAGTGTGCATTGAAACATTTTCCTTTGTTCCTGGTACGTATTGGAGATCTATACCAGCTGATTCATCTTTTTTCCCTGTTCGTTTCCTTGTTTCTGCAAAATTTCTTAAAGAGGAAAAATTAGGTTTTATCAGTTTACCTATTAATAAAAATGGTAGAGATATCCAAGTTCTAATTCTCATTTTTCTGGCGTAATTCTTTCCAATAAGCCGGTTCACTTCCACGTGCTCCCATTTATGATTTTTGATTGAGTTTAGAAAGTTTAAAAGTTCTTTTTTAGAGCTGTACTCCTTTTGGTGGTCCATCCAGCCTAGGGTGGGAAGACCAAGACTGAATTCTTTGGAAGGGGTTGAAAAAACCAAGACTCCTCTATTTTTTAGTGACTTTATTGATTGTCTAAGCAGCGTTGCCTGATCATTTTGGGTTAAGTGTTCTAAAACTTCGTTGAAGAAGACTAGATCAGCTGTGTTTTTGAATTCCTGTTGCTTCAAACCGTTAGCAACTTTGAAATGGAGATTTGGTTGGGAATAGATTGTTGTTGCGTATTGAATACTTTGTTTATCAATATTGGTCGCCAAGAAATTAGTTTGTGGGTACTTGTTAGCAAGGTAGTAACTGCCCCATCCTGTACCACAGCCTATCTCCAGAACACTAGGTTGCTCTGCATTTTTTAGTAATTGCTCGATGTAGCGCCCTACTATTTGGTATAAGGAGAAGTAGTATGCGTATTCCGAAACTGGTAAAAAAACAGTGCTTTGGCCCTGTTTTAGTAAATCACTTTTACTAGCGATGTTGTTTCCTCTTTCTGTTTCCTTTTCCAAAGTAATTTTTTTAAGTTCGTCTTGGTTTGTAGCTATGTTTTCTATTGGTCCGAATAGGGTTGGCATTAAGTTTGTTTGTTTTTTGCAACTTTGTACCTTGAGTAAATAAAGATACCAATTATTATCCCTGCAGCGTCAAACAGAAGGTCGGTAACTTTTCCGGTGCGGTTAAAGACTAGGTTTTGGTGAAGCTCATCAGAGATAGCATAGATTAGCGCAATTATAAATGCGTACTTTGCCACCTTTTTTCTATTGGTAATATTTGGGCGTAAAGCTCGATAAAGTAATGCAGATAAAATTGCGTATTCAGCAATGTGTGCTGGTTTTCGGGTCCAAAAATCGGCCGGGCCGGTGGCGATTCTAAGCCCTGGTTGGGCGGAAAGGTAATAAATTAGCCCTGCCCAGAGTAGAACCGGTAGCCAGTGGCTGATTGCAGATTTAAAATTTTTTGTCAGCATACTGTTAATTTTAACATGCTGTGCTGTTTACTTTTTCTAGGTAGTTTTAACTCCTAATACAGAAATAACGAACATTAAGTATGTTTTTTCATTAAAGCGAATTTATTTAAGACTTAGGATGTGTGCTTGGTACTTTTTTATCCACGGGTAGTTGCTAAACTAAGAATATCTATCTATACTTTCCCCACCTTTTTATGTTAAAAATATAATGTGCTGTTACACCTGCTCTTATTTGTAGTTTCCATTATTGTTCTTACTCGCAGTGCTACTTGGCTTGTTACTTCTTTGACTCGCATTGCTGCTGCACTTCGTTTAACAGAGTTCACAGTTGGTTTTGTGTTAATGAGTTTGGCTACTTCTCTTCCAGAGCTCTTTATTGCTGTTACTGCAGCTTGGCAGGATTCTGAAGCATTAACGTTGGGAAATGTAATCGGATCAAATATTGCAAATTTAACTGTTGCTTTGGGTGTTGCTGCGCTTTTAGCGCGTGGTATCAGAGTAAGGAGAATAACACAAAGGAAGGATGCATTACTTATGTCTGTAATTGCACTTATGCCTGTAATTCTGCTCTATGATGGGTTTCTCTCTCGTTATGATGGTTTAATACTGGTAGGAGCCTACCTTGTTTATTTATTTCGGCTCGTTCGCCAGGAGCCAGGCGATAGTGAGGGTTTAAACAGCTACGAAGGTTCTGTTTTGAAACCTGTTTTGGAATTTCTATTAGGGGTAGGCTTACTTTTGGCTAGTGCTTATTTAATGGTTCACTCTTCTTCTCAGGTAGCAGTTTTTCTTAATGTTCCTGTTCTATTGATTGGTTTTTCACTAGTTGCTTTTGGAACATCTTTACCAGAGATTTCTTTTGCGGGTAAAGCTATTTTATCGCACCATCGGGGTATGGTTTTCGGTGGTACGCTTGGAAGTGTGGTAACTAATTCCTCTCTGGTTCTTGGTGTTGCTGCTTTAATTAGACCAATTTACTCTGGTTATTCTCCGCAGCTTTTGGTGAGTGTAGCGTTTTTAGCAGTTACAATTTTTGTATTTAATATGTTTATTCGAACTCGAATGCGGTTATCCTGGGGAGAAGGCTTCGCTTTGTTTATTCTCTATATTGCGTTTCTTGTTATTGAGTTCTCCTTGTAATTTGTGGCATATCTTCATGCCGGAAGGAGTTTGCTGTGGTAGTTTTTTTTATAATTCTAATTTGCTGGGGGTGTGGTAGTTTTGAATTTTGCTGTTCAGCCCGTAAATTTATGTTTATTCCCTTCTTGCTCTCCTCACTTTCTTCTGTTAACATACACAGCGTCTTAAAATGGCAGAAAACAAAAAATATCCACTAGAGAAAATTAGAAATATTGGGATTATTGCTCATATAGATGCGGGCAAGACCACAACAACAGAAACAATCCTTTACTATACGGGGAAGATACACCGTTTGGGCGAGATTGATGCTGGTGATACGCAAATGGATTGGATGGATCAAGAAAAGGAACGCGGAATTACTATTCAGTCTGCTGCCACAACCTGTTTTTGGAACGATTGCCGCATTAATATTATTGATACTCCGGGTCACGTAGACTTTACTGCTGAAGTGGAGCGCTCTTTGCGTGTTTTGGATGGTGCTGTAGTTGTTTTTGATGGTAAACAAGGAGTTGAACCACAGTCAGAAACTGTTTGGCGTCAGGCTGATACCTACAATGTTCCTCGCCTGTGTTTTATTAACAAACTTAATCTTATTGGTGGTGACTTTTTAAGAAGTTTAGATTCTATCCATAAACTTCTTTACGCTAACGCTGTTCCAATTCAGCTTCCTATTGGCAAAGAGCACGATTACCACGGTTGGATCGATTTGGTAGGTCAAAAGGCTTATGTTTATAAAGACCAGGAAGGTATGGAGGAAAAAGAAGTTGAGATTCCTGATGACAAGAAGGATTTAGTTAAAAAGTATCGCAGTCAATTGATTGAGGCTGTTGCTGAGTATAGTAATAACGTTCTAGAAAAGTTCGTTGAAGGGAGCGAAGTGGAAGAAGAAGAGCTGCACCAAGCTATACGTAAAGCGACTCTTTCCGGAGAATTCTTTCCCGTATTGGGTGGGGACGGAAGAAAAGTTGTTGTTAAATCTTTGCTTGATGCTATTATTCGTTATTTACCAGCACCTCTGGATATGCCCCCTGTAGAGGGCGTTAATCCGGAGACTGGAGAAACAGAAACGCGTAAAGTAGATTACGATGCTCCTTTTGCTGCTCTTTCTTTCAAAGTTCAAACAGATCCTTATGTTGGTCGATTAACATACTTTCGTGTTTATTCAGGGGAGTTGCAAGCCGGTTCTTATTTGCTTAATGCAAGTAAACAAGAGCGTGAACGGCTGGGAAGGATTATTTTAATGCACGCTAACACGCGTGAGGAAATAGATGAAATTTCTGCTGGCGAAATTGGGGCTAGTGTTGGTCTAAAAAATACATTTACTGGTGATACGCTGTCTGATGCGGAACATCCCATTATTTTAGAAGCTATCAAGTTTCCTGAGCCTGTAATATCCGTTGCTATTGAGCCGAAAACAAAGGCTGATCAAGAAAAGCTGTCCCAGGCATTGCGAAAGTTAGCGGAAGAGGACCCTACTTTCCAAATAAAAGTGAACCAGGAAACTGGCCAGACTATAATTTCCGGTATGGGTGAGCTTCATTTGGAGATACTAGTAGAAAGAATGAAAAGGGAATTTAACGTGGCGGCGAATGTAGGCCGTCCGCAGGTTGCATACAGGGAGACAATTAGATCAACTTTTGAGCAAGAGGGCAAGTACATTCGCCAGACCGGTGGACACGGGCAGTACGGCCATGTTTTTCTTCGTTTAGAGCCCTTGGAAAGGGGCGGGGGTTACGAATTCATTGATGAGATTAAGGGAGGTTCAATTCCCCGGGAATTCATTCCTTCTGTGGAAAAAGGTGTTAAGGAAGCTATGGAGTCAGGTGTTCTAGCCGGATACCCTGTAACTGATGTGGCGGTAGCTTTGTTTGATGGTTCGTATCATGAAGTAGACTCTTCGGATATTGCCTACAAAATAGCTGCTTCTGGTGCTTTTAAAGAGGCGATGCGAAAAGCTGATCCTGTTCTTCTAGAACCGATGATGCGTGTTGCTGTTACAGTTCCGGACAAATATGTTGGCGAAGTAAGCGGCGACCTCTCATCTCGAAGAGCCCAAATAGAAGGTATGGAGCAGCAAGACAATGTAAGAATAGTAAAAGCTATTGCTCCTTTGGCGGATATGTTTGGTTATTCTACTACGCTCCGTTCCTTGACACAAGGTCGGGCCTCTTTTAATATGGAGCCTAGTCATTACGAGGAGGTTCCGCAAAACATATTAGAAAAAATAGCTGAACCTGAAGGAGAATGAAATTAATATTTTGAAGTTACTCCGAAAGGGGGTGTAACATAGATTAGGAATTAATGGCAAAAGAAACGTTTGAAAGAACAAAGCCCCATATAAATATTGGTGGTATTGGTCACGTTGACCATGGTAAAACAACTTTGGCTTCGGCTATTACTAAGTGCTTGTCCACCGTCGGTTTAGCTGAGTACCAAGAATTTGAAAAAATTGACGCTGCTCCAGAAGAAAAGGAGCGCGGAATTACTATTTCAATTACGCACCTTGAGTATGAGACTGAAAAGCGCCACTATGCACACATAGACTGTCCCGGACACCGTGACTACATTAAGAATATGATTACTGGTGCTGCACAGATGGATGGTGCTGTTTTGGTAGTGTCAGCTGCAGATGGCCCTATGCCTCAGACTCGTGAGCATATTCTTCTAGCTCGCCAGGTGAACGTTCCTGCTATGGTTGTCTTTTTGAACAAGACTGACTTAGTAGATGATCCTGAATTAATTGAGTTAGTAGAGGTTGAACTTAGGGAGCTACTTTCTAGGTACGAATTTCCTGGGGATGAAGTCCCAATTGTTAAAGGTTCTGCACTGGAGGCAATGAATTGTGGATGTGGAAACCGCGATTGTGAAAAATGTGGTCCTATTTGGGAATTGGTAGATGCTATTGATAACTACATTCCAACACCAGAGCGCGATTTAGATAAGCCTTTCCTTATGCCTATCGAGGACGTTTTCTCTATTGAGGGTCGCGGTACTGTAGTTACTGGTCGAGTGGAGCGTGGTTCCATTAAAGTTAACGATGAAGTAGAGATTGTTGGTATTAGGGATACTCAGAAAACTGTTGTTACCGGTATCGAGATGTTTAGGAAGACACTAGATGCAGGGCAAGCTGGTGATAACATTGGAATTTTGCTCCGTGGTATGGGTAGGGACGATGTTGAGCGCGGCCAAGTATTAGCGGAGCCAGGAACTGTTAAACCGCACACTGAATTCGAGGCGGAAGTTTATGTTCTGACTAAAGAAGAGGGTGGTAGACACACACCCTTCTTTACCGGATACAAGCCTCAGTTCTATATGAGGACTACGGATGTAACTGGAGAAGTTACATTACCAGAAGGTGTGGAAATGGTTATGCCTGGGGACAGTATTACCTTTACAGCTAAACTAATTACTCCCGTTGCTTTAGAAGAAAGTATGAGGTTTGCTATTCGTGAAGGCGGTAATACTGTTGGTGCAGGGGTTGTTAGTAAAGTAATTAAGTAAAGAGGCCCCCAACTAGTATGGAATAATTTATATTCTATAGGGGCCTCCCCTGTGCGTGTATTTCGTATCTTACGAAAAAATGGCAAAAAAAGAAAATAAAATACGAGTAAAGCTAAAGTCCTTTGATAGCCGTGTTATTGATCGTGCTTGTGAGCATATACTGGATACTGCGATTCGTACTGGCGCAAATGTAAGTGGTCCTGTACCGCTGCCTACTCATATTGAACGGATTGATGTTGTCCGAAGTCCGCATGTTGATAAGCGCTCGCACGAGCAGTTTGAAATTCGCACACATAAGCGTTTGATTGATATTTTAGAACCAACAGCAACCACAATTGAAGAACTTTCCCACCTCGACCTCCCCGCAGGCGTCGGTATTGAGATTAAGATGTAGATAGCCTTCATCCTAGGCCGAAACCGTAGGTTTCGGACTACGGTTATCTTCTACGTAAATTGAGACTTAGTTGTTGCAAATTGGTATAGGCGATCGTATATATCAATTGGCAAGCTCTTTTTATTCAGCTGTAATTCGCAGCGCTTCCGGGGGGACGTCGACACTGCCTATTTTGGCCAGCTTTTTCTTACCCGCTTTTTGCTGTTTTAGCAACTTATCTTTTCTTGATCTGTCCCCGCCGTACAACTTTGCAGTTACATCTTTGCGCATTGCTGGTTTTGTTTCCCTAGCAACAATCCTCCCGCCAATTTTTGCTTGGATAGCTACTGGAAACTGTTCACGGGGTAAAATTTCTTTAAGCTTTTCAACCAATTTTTTCCCTATTGATTCAGCGTTTTCCCTAATAACAATTTTGGAAAGGGGGGGTATTACTTCGTGATGTACAAGTATATCCATTTTTACTGCATCGACCTTACGCCATTCCGCCATTTCCCAGTCCAGGGACGCAAACCCAGATGATATGGATTTAAGCTGGTTATAGAATCCGCATATCAGTTCTGATAAAGGCATTTGGCAGTTTAAAAGCAATCGGTTTCCCCATGTTGTTGTTTTACCAAGCTTACCTCGTTTTTTTGTTACCAACTCGATTACGGTTCCTAAATCTTCTGGTCTTAAATATATATTTACATCTGCCCACGGTTCTTCAACCTGTTTGAAATGGTCTGGAAAGTTTTGCGCTTTTTCAACAATTTCTTCCTTTCCATTTTTTTTAATTACTTTGTATTGAACATTTGCAGATGTGAGCATTAAATCAAGGTTATACTCGCGTTCCAATCTTTCTTTTGTAATTTCAGCATGGAATGCGCCGAGAAAACCGATTTGGAACCCTCTGCCTAGTCCGGAAGATTCTTCGCGGATACTAAGAGCGGCATCATTGAGTTGCAGTTTATCGAGCGCATTCTTTAATTCGCCAAAATCATTCTGGTCAACTGGGTATATTGAAGCAAAAACAACAGGCTGTGCCTCTTTGTATCCGGGAAGCGGGTTTGCATTTTGTTTTCTAATTGTGTCTCCGGACCTTACTAACTGGGGGTCTTTTAACCCTGTTGCAATGTAGCCGACTTCTCCGGCAGTTAAATTTTCCGCTTTTCTGGGCCCCGGTGAAAAGTAACCTATCTCTGCGGGTTTGAATTTCTTATTTTTAGCCGCCAGTTCCAGTTCTTTTGTATTTTGATTAATCTCCCCGTCGACGACACGCACGTAAGCAACAACACCCTGGTGTTTATCATAGTTGGAGTCAAAAACAAGTGCACGGAACGGTTTTTGACGTTCACCGGTTGGTGGGTTTATCCGTTCAACAATCGCATTTAGAACTTGTTCAGTACCTAAATCTTTTTCAGCTGATGTATATAATAGTTCATCTTCCTTGAACCCGAGGTTAATTAATTCTTGTTCTGTCTGTTCGATATTGGCAGTGTCTAGGTCAATTTTGTTAATTACAGGGATTAGTTTTAAGCCTTGTTTTTTAGCTGCTTCAAAATGGGAAATTGTTTGGGCCTGGATACCTTGGCTGGCATCAACTATAAGTAAGGCGCCCTCAGCTGCAGCGAGTGACCGTGATACTTCGTATGAAAAGTCAACATGGCCGGGGGTGTCGATTAAATTTATTGCTGCTTGTTTATTGTTTATTGCTGATTGTAGGCGAACTGCTTTCAGTTTTATTGTTACGCCCTTTTCCTGTTCCAGTTCCATGTTATCAAGCACTCGGGCGCGCATTTGACGAGGGGGGATGGTGCCTGTTTTTTCCAACAGGCGGTCTGCCAAGGTGGATTTACCATGGTCAATATGGGCAATTAGACATACATTTCTAATATTTTCTTGATTCATTGCAGTATGCAGTTTAACAGGGAACTGCGCGGAGGGCAAAGAAAGACCCGTTCAGCAGGTGGTCTCTGGAAAGTAACATCAGCAGATTTTACTCCCTCTTCTGTCTTTGAGATAGCTGCGGTTGGCGGTTTATTTACTGCTCTTTTCTTGTATTGTCAATTTAAAGTAAGGTTTCTTATATTTGAAAGCTTGCGTTATACTTTTTTGTTTGCTACAATCGTCCACACGTGGAGGCACTAATGGAAAGAATTATTTCCAGATTTAATACTCCCGGACTCGGTCCTTAATTAAGGGGGTCCTGGTAGTGGGTTTTAAAGGCGCCTTCATGGCGCCTTTCTTTGTTTGTCATTCTGACGTAAGTCAGAATCTTCATTCCGAATTGGCTCTTGGGGATTCCGGATCGAGCCCACTGCTGAGCGGGCCAGGGCCGGAATGACAAAAGGTTTTTAAGACAATGCTAAAATTAAAAGGAACAAAACTAGGAATGTCTCAAGTGTTTGCCGAGGACGGCAAAGTGACACCTGTAACTCTTATTAAAATGGAAGAGGATGTTAGTGGTGTGGAACCAGGGACCCCGGTTAAAGTAACCGGAGTTTCTAAAGGCAAGGGTTTTGCTGGTGTTATAAAACGCTGGGGTTTCAAAGGAGGACCCAAGACGCACGGGCAATCGGACCGTTGGCGAGCCCCGGGTTCTATAGGAGGGACAACAGATCCTGCGCGGGTCTTTCCCGGCAAAAAAATGCCTGGCCGTATGGGAGGTAAAACAGTAACTGTTTGGGGGTTGGAGGTTGCGGAGGTAGCTAAGGATGAAAATATTATTAAAGTTTCGGGATCAGTTCCTGGTCCTAAAGGTGGGAAACTAAAGATATTTTTGGAGAAATCGGTTTTAGAGCAGCCGGATGACGAATAAACGATTCAACGGTTTAACGGATAACTAAAAATGAAAATAAACTTAGTATCACAAGCAGGTAATAGTTTAAAGGAGGAAGTAAACCTACCTGGTAATATTTTTTCTGTTCCTGTAAATAAGGATTTGCTTGCTCAGTATGTGCGTGTGTATTTAGCTAATCAGCGTTTGGGTACAGCTAAGGTTAAGACCAGGGGTGAAGTTCGCGGCGGCGGGCGAAAGCCGTGGCCCCAAAAAGGTACGGGAAGGGCGCGCCATGGGTCTATCCGCTCCCCCATTTGGGTGGGAGGCGGTACTGCTCATGGGCCGGAGCAGCCTCGGGATTGGACTTTAAAAATGCCGAAAAAAATGCGCAGAGCAGCCTTGTTTTCTGCTTTGAGCGCCCAGTTGGCAAACGGCGCTGTGCGTGTTGTTAAGGAACTAAAGTTCGAAAAGCCAAATACACAAAAAATGGCTGAATTTTTGAGTAAGTCGGAGTTAGAGGGCAAGATCCTACTGGTTTTGGCGGATGTAGATGAGAATATTATTCTTTCCTCGCGTAATATACCTGATATAAAAACTGTTCAAGCCCGTCAGCTTAATGCCTACCATGTTTTAGATAGTGACTGTGTTGTTTTTACAAAGCCTAGTTTGGGAGTTTTAGAAGAAACATTCGGATAATTATGAATATAGAGAATATTATTAAAAGACCAATTATTACGGAAAAGTCTGTTGATTTGCAAGAAGACAATAAATATGTGTTTGAAGTGGATCGCCGTGCTAACAAACATCAGATAGCTAAGGCAGTGGAAGAGTTATTTGATGTAAAAGTAGAGTATGTGCACACTATTAATTTTGCAGGTAAAACATATCGCCGGGGCCGCAAGATGAGGCCGGTAAAGAAATCAAACTGGAAGAAAGCAATTGTAACTGTAGTGGAAGGAGATCGTATTGATTTTGCTTCTACGTAAAAGCAATTAATGAATAACAAATATACGGATAAACGAACTAATGGCAACAAAAAGTTATAAACCAACTACACCAGGAAGGCGGCACCGTGTAGATTTAGATCGGAGCTACCTGTCTGACAAAGAACCAGAGAAAAGCCTAACTGCTCCTTTGAAGAAAAAGGCAGGACGCAGTAAAGGAAAAATTTCTGTGCGTCACAAGGGCGGCGGTTCTAAACGATTGTATCGCAAAATTGATTTTAAGAGAGATAAGCGTGGTATAGTTGCTACTGTAAAGGCAATTGAATATGATCCTAACCGCAGTTGTGATATTGCGTTGGTGGTGTATGCTGATGGTGAGAAACGGTATATTTTAGCTCCGGAAGGACTTGAGGTAGGCAATACAGTGCATGCAGGTGATGCTGTTGAGGTTAAACCTGGAAACGCTATGCCGTTGGAAAAAATACCGGTAGGTACTCCTATTCACAATATTGAGTTTAGCCCTGGTAAAGGTGGGCAGTTGGTCCGCAGTGCAGGAAATTCAGCGAGAATAACAGCCAGAGAGGGTAACTATGCACTTGTTAAGTTGCCTTCTGGTGAAGTTCGAAAATTTTTAAACAGTTGTTATGCTACGATCGGTGAGGTAGGTTGCGCTGATTGGAAACTTGTGAAGCTTGGTAAAGCTGGGAGAAAGAGGCACAAAGGTGTTCGTCCCGCAGTACGCGGTGTTGCCCAACATCCAGGTGCGCATCCGCACGGTGGCGGTGAGGGCCGTTCCGGTATTGGGATGCCTTCGCCAAAAAGTCCTTGGGGTAAGAAAACATTAGGTAAAAAAACTAGACGAGCAAAAAAGAAGAGCGATAGATTAATTGTAGAAAGAAGGAAATAATTTATGTCAAGATCACTTAAAAAAGGACCATATATTGATGAAAAGCTTCTGTCTAAAGTACAGGAGATGAATAAGAAAAATAACCGAAAGCCAATTAAAACTTGGGCACGGGCTAGTGCTATAAGCCCAGAGATGGTAGGTCATACTTTTCTGGTACATAACGGTCGGGAGCACGTTTCGGTATTTGTTACAGAGGCTATGGTTGGTCATAAATTGGGAGAGTTTGCTCCTACTAGGACTTTCCGTTCGCACAGCAAGAAGGAGAAGAAAGTTTTACGTAGAGAAGTAAGGAGGGAGGGGTCAGTAAGTGGCGAATAGTAGAGATACTGTTGCTAAAGCAACAGCCAAATCAGTGCAGATGTCTCCTCAGAAAATTGGGCTGGTGGTGGAGTTGATTCGCCGTCAAAATATTGAGGAGGCGCGCCGGAGGTTAAAGTTTACTCGCAAGTCCAAAGCCGCGAAGTTGGTTAGGAAGGTACTTAATTCTGCAATAGCTAATGCTCAACAAAAGGGGTACAAACCTGATAATTTGTATGTAGTTTGTGCAGTTGCAAATCCCGGCCCTGTTTTAAAGCGTTGGGACCCAATGCCTAGGGGCAGAGTTGGGGAGATTAGGAAGAGGACAAGCCATATTACGATAGAATTGGGAGTGAAAGGAACGACGAATGGTACTGAATAGCACGCTGCTGCTAGTACGGGGCGTGCTTGTAAATCTGAAATTCGAAGGTCTAGATAAGTACCAAATATTAAATTAGAAATTTGAAAACGGATAAGGTTTTATGTTTAGTATTTAGAGTTTATTTGGAACTTAGAATTTAGAATATTCTTTTAGGGAGGTATTTATGGGTCAGAAAACACACCCAATTGGATTTAGAACTGGTATTACAAAAGATTGGAAAAGCCGTTGGTATGCGGACAGTGACTCTTATGCAGATACAGCTTTAGAGGATCATAAAATTCGGGAAATAATAAATGAGGAGCTTGGTAGTGCTGGTATTGATGAGATTATTATTGAGAGATCATTAAGGGCTGTCAATATAACGGTGGTGGTAGCCCGCCCCGGTGTAGCAATTGGTCGAGGCGGATCGACTATCAAAGCTGTCAAAGAAAAGCTTAAAAATATTGTTATATCCAAACTCAAATTAGATATTAAAGAACTTGAAAATCCCCGGCTTTCTGCTAAAGTTGTTGCTTCAGATATAGCCCGTAGAATTGAACATCGCACCTCAGTAGGTAGAGCTATGGGATGGGTAGCGCAGCAAATTATGGACGCTGGCGCAGAAGGTGTAAAGATAAAGTGTTCTGGAGTTATTGGTGGTGCTTCTTCTATTTCTAGGGGTATTACTGTGCTTAAGGGGTCTGTGCCAACTTCGACTTTGCGTGCTGATATTGATTATGCTTTGGATGTTGCTAAAACAGTATATGGAACAATTGGAGTGAAGGTTTGGATTAATCGTGGAGGTACAAAAGTTTAAAAGATGGCTTATTTACAACCCCGCAAAGTTAAATATCGAAACGCGTTCCGTGGTAAATTGGGTGGGAAAGCACAACGCGGCAATCGTGTTTCTTTCGGCGATTATGGCTTAAAGGCTTTAAGCTCTGCTTGGTTGACTTCTCGGCAGTTGGAGGCGGGAAGAAGAGCTATAACTAACCGGACTAAAAGGGTAGGGAAAGTTTGGATTCGAGTGTTTCCTGATAAACCGGTTTCTGACAAACCGTCTGAAGTGAGGATGGGAAAAGGTAAAGGCCCATTGAGTCATTATGTTGCTCCTGTAAAGCGGGGAAGAATAATATTTGAAATAGCAGGTGTTGGCGAGGAGGATGCTATAGAAGCTTTAGAAATTGCTGCTAGTAAATTACCGGTGAAGACAAAAGTTGTTAAAAGGGAGGAAAATGTCTAATATTGATAATTTCAGAGAAAAATCGGTAGACGAACTTAATAAGCAATTGGCGGAAACCCGCAAAGAGCTTGCTGAATTGCAACTTTCTAATTCTGTGGGGAAGTTGAAGGACTACAGCAAAATCGGAAAAACAAAAAAGAAGGTAGCTCGCCTGCTGACTGCTATTAATGAAAAGGAAAAATAATTTATGCCAAAAAGGAAATTAACTGGGACAGTAGTATCAGATAAAATGCAAAAAACCGCAGTGGTAGCTGTAGATATGCCCAAGATGCATCCTCTCTACCGAAAGTTGTATTACCGTACTCGGCGTTTTAAAGCACACGATGATTTAGGTGCAAAGACGGGTGACAAAGTGTTGATCCAAGAATCCCGACCAATGAGCAAAGAAAAAAGATGGAGGATTGTGAGAATTTTGGATAGTGGCAATGATTAATAACAATTATGATCAAGCAAGGAACACTTTTACGAGTAGCAGATAACAGTGGTGCGAAGGCTTTAAATGTGATTCGCATTGTGGAGAGGGGAAACAAACAGGTAGCTAGTGTTGGTGGTGTAGTAATAGCTTCTGTTCGCGGAGCTTCATCTACAGGTCATGTTCAAGATCACGAGATAGTTAGAACTGTGATTGTACGTACCAAAAAAGAAGTAAGGCGGGGCGACGGTTCCTATATTCGATTTGATGATAACGCGGCGGTGATTATTGACAAGCACGGCAATCCTCGAGCAACCCGTGTTTTTGGTCCTATTGCTCGTGAGGTAAAGGAAGCAGGATTTGATCGTATTGCTTCGTTGGCAAAAGAAGTGTACTAAGGAAGCTCTAAATTATATGAAAATACATACTAAAGACACAGTCAAGGTTATATACGGAAAAGATATTGGTAAAACTGGTAAGGTGGAGCGCGTTGATCGCGACAGGGGTAGAGTGGTTGTTTCTGGTGTTGCTGAATCTAAAAAGCACGTTCCCCCGTCTCAAAAGAGTCAGGAAGGTGGGATTATATCCTTCAATAGGCCAATAGATGTTTCTAATGTAATGCTAGTTTGTCCAAGTTGCAATAAACCTACGCGTGTTGGTTACAAAATAAAAGACGGTAAAAAATTCCGTGTGTGCAAAAAATGCGGAAAGGAAATTAAATGAATTCATTAAAGGAGCATTATCAAAGTAAGGTTGTACCAGAATTGAAAAAGGATTTTAGGCTGAAAAATAATCTGGCTGTTCCAGGAATAGAAAAAGTAGTTGTCAATATGGGGGTTGGTAAGGCAATAGATGACAAAGGGGAGCTGGAAAAGGCAGCAAGAGATTTGGAGAAAATTACAGGGCAAAAACCAAAAGTTTGTAGAGCACGTCAGAGTATTGCTGGGTTTGGTTTGCGTGAAGGTAAAGCTATCGGGCTTAAAGTTACATTGCGTGGGGAAAGAATGTGGTCCTTTTTATCGCGGTTAATTAATGTAGCTCTTCCCAGGCGCAGGGATTTCCGTGGATTGTCTCGCAAGTCATTTGACGGTAGAGGCAATTATAGTATTGGAATAAAAGAGCAGCGTATTTTTCCAGCAATCAACCCGGATAAATTAGATGAGCTTCGCGGGTTTGAGATAACAATTGTGACGACGGCTACTACTAACAAAGAGAGCGAGAAGTTGCTAGAATATCTAGGCTTTCCCTTTAGGGAAGAATAAATTTATTGAGATTATAGTATCTCGGAGGTGTTAAAAATGGCAAGAACAGCATTAATAGAAAAACAAAAAAAAGAACAAAAATACCCGAGTCAGGAATACAACCGCTGTAAAATTTGCGGTAGGCCTCGCGGTTATATAAGAAAATTTAAGATGTGTAGAATCTGTTTTCGTGAACTGGCACTGAAAGGGCAATTGCCTGGCGTTCGTAAAGCGAGCTGGTAATGGAGTGAAACTGTGACGGACAATATATCTGATATGTTAACCAGAATTAAGAATGCGTTAGCGGTAAATAAAAAAGCCGTGGTAGTTCCTTATTCTAAAGTTAACATGGGTATTGCACAGATATTGGGAAGGCGTGGTTTTATAGAAGGTTATGAAAAGGAAGGGTACGGTGTTGTGATTACTTTGGCCTACTCAAAAAAAGGGAGGCCGGCTATAAAGCATCTGAAAAGAATTTCCAAGCCAGGTAGGAGAATTTATGAAGGTGCTACATCTTTTCCTCTAATTTATGGACGCAAAGGGGTAGTAATTGTGTCCACATCTAAAGGTTTAATGCCTGCCCGGAAGGCAATAAAGCAAGGTTTAGGTGGGGAAGTTATTTGTGAGGTTTGGTAAAAATGTCAAAAATAGGAAAAAAACCGATCCCAATACCAGACGAAGTTAAAGTTAGCATTGCTAATGGTAAAGTAACTGTTTCCGGAGCTAAAGGCGAGCTAACAAGGGTTCTTAATCCAGAAGTTTCTGTAAGCCAGCAGGATAGCTCTCTTGTCGTTTCAGCCACAGGAACGACAACACGGCATAAAGCTATGTGGGGGCTAAACCGAGCTTTGCTTTGTAACATGATTCAGGGCGTTACTGAGGGGTTTGAAAAGAGCCTTGAAATGAAGGGGTTAGGATACGGAGCGCAAATTAAGGGGGATACCTTGGTTCTCAAAATAGGATATTCGCACGCTGTTGAGATAGCTATCCCCGAAGATCTTGAAGTTTCGGTTGAGAATAAGACTATTATAAATATAAGAGGTGTTGATAAACAGTTAGTTGGACAAGTTGCAGCTAAAATTAGAGCTCTTCGCAAGCCAGAGCCGTATAAAGGGCGGGGTATTCGCTATGTTGGTGAGCAGGTCCGTCGCAAAGCTGGGAAAACAGCTAAGGTTGGGGTTGGAGGAGGTCTGTAATAATTATGGAAGTTTTAAAAAAGCATCTTGGCTCAGATAAACAGCGGGAAAAAAGAGTACGGGCGAAAGTTCGCGGTACTTCAGATCGTCCGCGATTAAACGTTTTCCGTTCCGATAGATATATTTATGCTCAAATAATAGATGATACTGCTGGTAGTACTTTAGTAGCTGCTTCTTCTGGGAAATTAAAGAACAATAAAACCAAGACAGAACAGGCTAAGGAGGTAGGAAAACAATTGGCGAAAGAGGCTTTGGAGAAAGGAATAAAGGCTGTGGTTTTTGATCGTGGGGGGTATCGTTATCATGGTAGGGTTAGGGCGCTAGCCGAGGGGGCTCGAGAAGGAGGTTTGGAATTTTAAGATGGCATATAAAGACAGGGAAAAACGAGATAAATATACAGAGAGAATTATTGATATCAGGCGTGTTTCCCGGAAACATAAAGGCGGGGACCGGATCGGTTTTTCAGTTTTAGCTGCTGTTGGTGATCGTCAGGGTGAGGTAGGTATTGCACTTGCTAAAGCTCCAGATGTCCGTTCTGCGATTCGGAAAGCAATGCGGAAAGCAAGGAAGAAAACAATAAAGGTTGAGTTGGAAGATGGTACTATTCCTTATCCAATTAGGATTAAAGAGAAAGCGGCAAAGCTTTACTTTAAGCCAGCTCCTCCAGGTACAGGTATAGCTGCTAGTGGTACTGTTCGGATAATTGCTGACTTGGTTGGCATCAATAACCTAACTTGTAAGAGTTATGGATCAAATAATCCTATTTCAGTCTCAAAAGCAACTATTAAAGCTTTAGAAAGTTTGGAGTATTAAAAATGAAATTGAACAAACTACCGAAATTAAAAGGAAAACACAAGAAAGCCAAACGCATTGGCCGGGGTTATGGTTCTGGTAAAGGTGGGCACACTACTGTGCGGGGTATGAAGGGTCAGAAAGCTCGTGGCAGCGTCCCTCCGCGGTTTGCAGGTGGGGAAAGTTCAAAAATTGTACGGGCACCTAAACAAAAAGGATTTAAATCGAACAAAACTAAACCGGTAACTGTAAAAGTTAAGCAACTTTCGGTATTTAAATCAGGTTCTAAGGTAACTCCAGATAAGCTTGTGGAGAAAGGTGTTATTGACTCTATTCCGTCGGCTGGTGTGAAACTTTTGGGAAACGGCTCTTTGTCCAAAAAGCTTATTGTTGAAGGGATACAAGTCACGAAAGGAGCGAGGAAAAAGGTAGAGGAAGCGGGTGGGGAGATAAAAGAGTAACTTGATTATCAGTTCCTATTCGGGTTTTGAAATTTAGCAAATTTTATTTATGTTGTCTTCAATTGAAGCGTTGTTCAAAGTTAAAGAGATCCGTAATAAATTCTTATACACCTTAGGGCTCATTGTTGTTTTTAGGGCTGCTGCACATATTCCGGTGCCTGGTGTTGATGTTGCTGCTTTGCGGTCCTTTTTTGCCCAAAGTCAGTTATTAGGTATGTTGGATATGTTTTCTGGTGGGGCTATGAGTAATCTGTCAGTGGTTACTCTTGGGTTAAACCCGTATATCAATGCCTCAATTATTATTCAGCTGTTAACAATGGTGTTTCCTCAACTGGAAGAACTTTCAAAGGAGGGCGAATACGGCAGACAAAAACTTAATCAATACATGCGGTTAGCAACTTTGCCTTTAGCTGTAATGCAGGGATTTGGGATGTACTTTTTGCTTCAGCGACAAGGAGTGGTTAGCACATTGCCGCCACTACAGCTTATTGCTTTAGTTGCTACTTTGGTTGGCGGTGCTATATTCTTGCTTTGGCTTGGGGAACTAATTTCCGAATACGGCATTGGAAATGGCATCTCTATAATTATTTTTGTTGGTATTGTTGCTCGTTTACCAACTTCTGTTGGGCAGCTTATTTTATTCTTCGATCCCCAGATGCTGGTCCAATTCGCTGTTTTTGCTGTTCTAGCACTAGTTGTTATTGCTGCTGTAGTTTTTATAAACGAAGGTACTAGAGAAGTCCCTGTAAATTACGCTCGGAGAGTTCGCGGGCGCAAAGTTTACGGTGGTCAAGCTTCGTTTCTTCCTCTAAAAGTAAACCAAGCAGGTGTTATACCGATAATTTTTGCAGTTTCTTTAATGTTGTTACCTTCTATGATTGGGGGTTTTTTGCAAGGTGTTGGTAATGAGACTATGTCCAAAATAGCTGATATTGCAGTTTCTATGTTCGATCCTTCAACAATTTTTTACAATGTTTTATATTTTGTTTTGGTAGTAGGGTTCACTTATTTCTACACTGCTGTTACATTTAATCCCGAGGAAATAGCAGAAAATCTCCGGAAACAAGGTGGTTTCATACCAGGTATTCGACCCGGGCGGCCGACATCCCAGTTTTTAAATTATACTTTAAGCCGGATAACAGTAGCTGGTGCTCTGTTTTTAGGTTTTGTTGCAATACTGCCTTCCATTGTTCAGGGCTTTACAGGGATTTCCGCCCTAACAATTGGCGGGACAGGTATTTTAATAGTTGTTTCTGTTGTTTTGGAGACTGCAAAACAGATAGAAGCTATGCTTGTTATGCGTGATTACGACGGTTTTCTAGATTAAAGCTTTATTTTCTGTATGACTTTTAACCAGCGAACTTTTGAGGAACCTCCCAGTTTGCAGCAATTAGATGCGATTCGAGAGTCAGGATTTCGTCCCAACATTGTTGCTTGTTTTATTCATAACAAAGAAATCCTTTTTCTTTACAAGGAAGAATACAATTTATGGATGCTTCCCCAGGGTGGAATTGCTAACCAAGAGCAACCTCTGGCCGCATTGCAACGGGAGATGACGGAAGAACTGGGAGAGGAGTTTGTTTCTAACACAGCTATAGATACTGCTGTGTACGTAGGTAATAATGTTATTGAGTTTCCTCCGCGCAACCGCGGAAATAAAGACCTTGAAACAGATACTGGTGAAGATGTTTTTATGGTTGGTAAATTTTACTTTTTCTATGCGGTTGAGTCGCCCAAGGAAGCTATATCCATGAAAAAGACTGAATTTGACAACTCCCAGTGGCTTGCGTTCAATGAAGCAGTTGTCTTAGCGAGCAAAGTTTACCAGCGCGGGAAGAAAAGGATAACGATCAAAGCTTTGTTTGAGTTGCGAGAAAAAGGGTTACTGTAGTTTTATTTTTCTAATGATTTAGGTTTCGTTCTGCACAGGATTTGGTTCACAGAGCAATTCCGTTAGTTGCAACAGTTGTGGTAGTATGAAACAAATTGTAGTAAAAGATGAGCGCCTGATCGGCGGCCTATCGATCAAGCGTACTGTTAGTAATTGTACTTATGGTTATTTCAATTATTGGTCCGTCAGGTTGCGGCAAAGGCACACAAGCAGAATTACTTTCTAAAAAGTTAGGTATTCCCCATATTTCTACTGGACAACTTCTTCGTGGCGAATACCAAGCAGGGACAGAACAGGGTATTGAAGCAGAGAAGTATTGGGGTGAGGGTGAATGGCCACCAGCGGAACTGTTAATGTCTATTTTCCGAAAGCGGTTTGATGACCCCGATCTCCAAAAAGGGTTTATACTGGACGGAACACCTCGGGAGGCTGAGCAAGTTCCTCTGTTGGCGGAAATGTTTGCCGATCTTGGCTTACATTTCGAACGTGTTTTCCATTTGGATACCTCGCTTGAAACATCTATACAAAGGATAAGAAACCGCATAGAGGAGTCTAAAGCGGAGGGAAAGGAGGTACGTGCTGATGAAACCGATGAAGCAGTGATCAAGGAAAGGCTTGAGTCGTACTATGAGACCATTGACCCTCTTTTAGATGTGCTTGAGAAGGGCGGGCTTTTGCAACATATAGATAACGAGAGGCCGATTGCAGAAGTACATAAAGATATCTTGAGCAGCATTACCCGTGTCTAACTAGAAATTTGCCTTGTTTCTTCTTACTTTTCCTTTTTTCCTGCACTATAATTAACCTATTGTGGTTTTAAAGTCTCCTGAAGAAATCAATATAATGCGCCAGGCAGGGAAAATTAACTCTGCTGTACGTAGAATAGTGTTAGAAGCTGCTCAACCTGGTTTAACAACTTGGGAGCTGGATCAGTTAGCAGAACGTGAAATGGAAGAACGCGGTGGTTACCCTTCTTTTAAAGGGTTTGATGGATTTCCTTTTGCTACCTGCATTAATTTGAATAATGGTGTTGTTCATGGTTATCCTAGCAAAGAGGTGGTATTGAAGCGTGGTGATCTATTTACCGTGGACTTGGGCCTGCTTTACAATGGTTTTCACTCCGATGCTGCTGAAACAATTGTGGTAGGGGGTCGCGGAAGCAGCAACAAAGTGCGTTTTTTGGATACTGGTAGGTTAGCTTTGAAGCGCGCAATTGCTAAATGCAAGGTTGGCAATTTTTTGGGAGATGTTTCCCACGCGATACAAGAAGTTATTGAAGAGCAGGGATACTCAGTGGTAAAATCGCTAGTTGGTCATGGTATTGGGAAAGACTTACACGAACCCCCGCAAATACCAGGTTACGGGCAAGCTGGTAGCAGACCAAAGTTGGAAGTGGGTGCTGCGTTAGCGATTGAAGTTATTTATAATCAAGGGGGAGACGAAGTTTATATAGCGGAGGATGGTTGGACAGTATGTACTGCTGATGGTAGTAACAGTGCTATTTTTGAGCATACTGTGGCAGTAACTAAAGAAGGCCCTCGGGTGTTGACCCTATAAGGGCTTTTAGTGTACAATAAATAGGGTTCAGAAGGCTATTTATTAGTTTATTAAATATTGTGGTAGATTCAAAAAACTAATATCGAAACTCGAAATAAAAAAAGTATTGGAGTTTGTGGCTTGTTTCGGATTTCATTTTTTCTTATTTATGCCTAAAGAGGATTTATTAACAAAAGAAGGCACAGTGGTAGAAATGTTACCCAATGCTAGCTTTAAAGTAGAGTTGGAAGATGGCGAAGAAGTTTTAGCTAGAATTTCGGGTAAGATGCGTAGGTATCATATACGTATTCTGTTAGGTGATCGTGTTAAGGTTGAATTCAGCCCCCATGACACCAGCCACGGCCGTATAGTTTACCGGTACAAATAACTGGTTATTGAATAACCCGAATACTTGCCGAATACTACAAATATAAAGGTATGGTTTAAGTGTTTGAGTTATTAGATAATTATTAGAATTATTAGGTGATTATTATGAAGGTAAGATCAAGTGTAAAAAAAATGTGTAACAAGTGTAAAATAGTCCGCCGGAAGGGTCGGGTGTATGTAATTTGTGAAAACCCGAAGCACAAGCAAAGGCAAGGATAGTAACAGCTAGTAAAAATGCCAAGAATTGCAGGGGTAGATATACCAGCAGAAAAGAGAATAGAAATAGCCCTAACTTATATTTACGGGGTTGGTAGATCTCGTGCCAACGAAATATTAGAGAAGGCCGGTGTTGATCCTGATATACGGGCTAAGGAATTAGCGCCTGATCAAATTGAAAGCATCCGGAACATTATTGAGAAAAATTATCAGGTAGAAGGTGAACTTAGGAGGATAGTTACCTTTAATATTAAGCGTCTAAAGGATATTGGATGCTACCGCGGTATTCGCCACATTAAGGGTTTGCCTGTTAGAGGGCAGCGCACCCAAACTAATGCCAGAACCAAGCGCGGCAGGCGCCAGACAGTTGGCGGTTCAGGTAAATCAAAGGGTTTGGAAAAGACTTAATGTTTCGCTATGGCTAAAAAAAAGGCTTCAAAAGCCAAAACAACCAAGAAAAAGAAGCAACGCGAAATCCCAAAACAGGGTCGTGCTTATATTGTAGCTAGCTTTAATAACACAATAATTACAATCACTGATCCAGAAGGCAATCCTATCTACCAAAGCAGTTCCGGTAAAGTGGGGTTCAGAGGAACAAAGAAGTCGACACCGTACGCTGCTGCGCAGGTAGGAATGGAAGTTGCTCAAGTAGCACGAGAGAAAGGTATGGAAGCTATTAAAGTTTTAATTAAAGGACCGGGCTTAGGCCGCAACCAGGCAGTCAAATCATTGAAGCAGGGGGGTTTGGATATATTGAGTTTGGCAGATATTACACCTATTCCGCACAATGGTTGTAGACCGAGGAAGAAGAGGAGAGTCTAGTACTCCGAGATACTGAATAGCGAAATGATGAGGTGAGGAAGATTGGCTTTAAGATATTCGGCGTTACAGCGTCTCTGTATTCATCACCTCGGTTAGATTGGTGTGAATATAAACGAATATTAAAAGATTAGATTTCATTAAAAGTAAAAAATTATGGCAAGATACACAGGACCAAAATGCAAACTATGTCGAAGAGAAGGGGTTAAACTATTCCTAAAAGGTGAAAAGTGTGAAACGGAAAAGTGCCCTGTTTTCCGTCGTCAGCAAGCTCCTGGTCAGCACGGGCGCCGACGTGTTCGTCCGAAAACTTACCTAAACCAGCTACGCGAAAAACAGAAAGTAAAAAGAATATACGGTGTGCTGGAACAGCAGTTTAGGCGCTATATAGAAGAATCAATTAAAGAACCGGGGAAAACAGGTGCGCACCTTTTGTCTTTATTAGAGCGGCGTCTAGACAACGTTTTGTACCGATTAGGTATGGCTTTATCCCGGTCACATGCTCGGCAATTAACTGGTCACGGAAAAATTAAAGTAAACGGTCAAATAGTACAAAGTCCCTCTTTTCTTGTGGACGAGTCCGATACGATTACTTATGTTGAAGAATCCCCCAGAGTACGGGAAGTTGATGAACCAGTTTGGCTTTCTTGGGATAAAAAGAAACAGCAGGGTAAAATTGTCCGTTTGCCAGATGAAGAAGATTTAGATCAGGAAATAAACACTCAGCTAGTTGTCGAGTTTTACAGCCGTTAAGTAACCAACAGCGGAGCGCAAGAAGTGGAGAATTTACGCAGTAAATTCTCCCAAAACCAAAAGCGGAGCGCTTTTGGTTAGGATACTTGACACAGTGCTTATAGGAGGGTTAATATAGCGCGTTAGTTTTAACGCTTGTTTCAAAAATAGGATGCTACCTTTTAAACCGACAGATATTACTATAGATACATTGGAAGATACTCCAGAAAGCGGGAGGTTTGAGATACACCCTCTTAACCCTGGATATGGTCACACACTGGGAAACGCTATCCGACGGGTTCTTTTATCCTCGTTAAGTAGTGGAGCTTTGGTTCAAGTGCAAATAGAGGGTGTGGATCACGAATTTACGACAATTGAAGGTGTTAAGGAAGATGTAAGTGAAATCCTGCTTAATTTAAAACAAGTCCGTATTAAAATGGACCGAGATGATGCAGTTGCTTTGAGAGTCGAGAAGAAGGGTGCAGGTAAAGTAACAGCAGGTGATATTGGAAAGGTAGCAGGAGTGGAGATAGCAAACCCTGATCAATTATTAGCTACCGTTACCGGCAAAAAGACATCTTTGGTAATGGATTTTATTGCTCAGAAAGGCACTGGCTACTCTCCTTCCGAAGAAAGAACTACTAATAAGGTCGGTGTGATTCCTTTAGATGCGATATTTAGTCCTGTTTTGCAGGTTAGCTATGAAGTTTTACCGACTCGGGTAGGGCAAATTACTAATTTGGATAAATTGGCTCTAGAAGTAAGAACGGATGGTACCATAGAACCTTTGGCTGCAGTTAAACAAGCAGCAGAAATTTTGGAAAGTTATTTTCACCGCTTTACTAGGAAGGAAGAAGAGGTCAAAAAGGTAAAAGCTGAACGCAAGCAAGCGGAGAAGCGAGCGAAAAAGAAAGAAGAAATTACTTCTTTGCCAATTGAAGAGCTAGAGCTGCCGACGAGATTAACTAATTCTCTGCGTAAAGGTGGCGTTACTACTATTGGAGATTTGCTAGAGAAAGAAAGTGAAGAATGGGAAAAAATTAAAAACGTTGGTGCAAAATCTGTGGATAAAATTAAAAAGGCGCTTAAAAGAAAAGGTTGGGACGAATATAATTAGGAGGGCACGAAAATGCGCCATTTAAAAAAAGGAAAAAAACTTAATCGGGATACAAGTCACAGAAAATCTCTTTACCGCAATCTTACAATTTCTTTAATTAAATCGGGGAAAATAGAAACAACTTTAGCTAAAGCAAAAGCCTTTCGTCCGTTTGCAGAGCGTTTGGTTACACTGGCAAAAAAAGCAGGTTCAGAATCCTCTGATACTTTTTTGCACTATTTTCGTTTACTAACGTCCCGTTTGGCTGACAAAGAGGCAGCAAGAAAGCTAATTTCTGAATATGCACCACGGTTTAAAAACCGTAACGGTGGCTATCTGCGTATAGTTAAGCTCGGACCCCGTTCTTCTGACGGTGCGGAAATGGCGCGTGTAGAATGGGTAGAGGAAACAGAGGAGCAGAAAGACTAACCAACTGAAACTTTATTAAACAGTGAATAACAAAACATATGCGACCAAAGCAAAAGATATTGAACGTAAATGGCATCTGTTAGATGCTAAAGACGTGCCTATAGGTAGGGTTGCTACTCAAGCAGCCCAGTTTCTGATGGGTAAAGACAAAATAAACTACGCTCCCTATTTAGATTGCGGTGACTATGTAGTGGTTATAAATGCTGGCTCTGTTGGAATAACAGGAAATAAGTTAAAAAAGAAACTGTACAGGCGGCATTCAGGGTACCCTGGTAATTTACGTACTTATACTTTGGAGCAGATGATGCAAAAAAATCCCCGAAAGGTAATTCGCCACGCAGTTAAAGGTATGTTACCGAAGAATAAATTAGGCAGGAAAATGATAACAAGGTTGTATGTGTATCCGGAGGAAGAGCACGAGCACGAGGAAAAACTCTCAGGTACTTAGCCTAGGGCCAATACTGTGGTTTTTTTTCGTTCGGTAGTGCTGCTGTGAAAAGACGCTGTCGGCTGGTTCTTCATAGAAGATTCCTACCGCAGCTAATCACTCGCCAGCTGTAAAGAGTGTGATAAATTGCTAAGTAAAGATTGCGCTGGCTGCGTGATTCATTGCCTCGCCAAGCTCACCTGCACGGAAAAGTAAAATTGTGTGTGGGCTTGCAGAGCAAGTTAACGAACCAACGGTTAAACTAATCAACAAATACACAAACAAATGGCAAGGAAAAAGAATAAAAATACCAGTAAAGATTTTTACACAGGGACTGGGCGCCGTAAACGCGCTGTAGCTAGGGTATGGCTGTACGAAGAACCTGGCGACATTGTGGTTAATGAACAAGAAATAAGCGAATACTTCCGCAGTGTCCCTCAGGCGGAAACACATTATTTAAGCCCGTTAGAAACCACTTCTACTAAAGGAGCTGTTAGAGCAAGTATAAAAGTGGAAGGCGGAGGGAAATCCGCGCAGGTAGATGCTGTTACTTTGGGTTTAGCTAGAGCTTTAGAGCAGCTTAACCCTGATTTTAGGGCCCCGCTTAGTCAGGAGGATTTGCTAACCAGAGACCCGCGTGAGAAAGAGCGTAAAAAGCCTTATTTGCGGAAAGCGCGTAAAGCACCCCAGTATTCTAAGAGGTAACTT
>CAYVIL010000002.1:0-17388 GCA_964451675.1 uncultured Candidatus Saccharibacteria bacterium | reverse complement strand
GATCTTCAGCAAACTTCTCAAAACTCCGGTCATAGCTTGCTTCTGCTTGTTCAGAAAAACAGCATGCCGGCAGTTCTCTTCTACTTAAATGGTATTCTAGACATTCGCAGCACTTACCCTTCCGTGGGCAGCCAGGATAAGTGCAGGGGCATTTTTCTAAATTAGTTTCCAAATTTGGACATCTTGCCATTTTTCCTACTAATTTTACCATACACAACACCTTTCTAGGTGCATTCCTGCGTAATAAATTGCTATTTATTGCACCAAAATCTCTAACTGGTTGAGTACCTGTTGGACCTTTTCTGATTCTGGGTTTAATTTTAAAGCTATTTGGAAATATTCTGCTGCTTTATTAAGATTGCCTTGTTTAAGACAAGCCACTCCTAATTTATAGTAAATATCAAAATCAGCGTCTGTCGCCCATTTGCTAACTACAATTTCCAGCATCTTTTGAGCTCCCTGCCAGTTGTTTTGCACAGCAAAGTAGTTGGCAAGCTGCTTTGCTGGTTCTGACATATAGGCATTGCCTAAATTAATTGCTTTAACTGCATTTTTAACTGCCTCTTGCTGCTCCCCTATAATCTCGTAAATTTGTGATTTTCTGTAATAAATATCAGCATCATCCGGCCGTATTTTCGCTGCTTTATCAAGTAGGGTTAGTGCTTTGGTGTAATTTTCAAGTAAAAGGTAACAGTCACTTCCGTAGGCAAGTCCGGTAAAGTTAGCGCTATCTAGTTTTTCAGCA
Organism: uncultured Candidatus Saccharibacteria bacterium; assembly: GCA_964451675.1. Lineage (GTDB taxonomy): Bacteria > Patescibacteriota > WWE3 > JAUXAW01 > CAYREW01 > CAYREW01. The sequence continues at coordinate 16,643 of CAYVIL010000002.1, read as the reverse complement.
AAATCAAAATCTTTCCGTGCTTGTTCAATATTATTTTCCTGATAGGCGTGGTATCCGGAGTGCCAGTAATAGGCGGCCACTAAGTGGACGCTCCAGTTATCATTCTTTACACTCTCCAAATCAATATCAAACAGTTCTAAATTATCTTTCAGGTCAAAACCACTGCTTAGTTCTTCATCGCCCTTTATGGTTGACAACAATCCGTAGTGCTGGTTTTCGTCTTTGCAAGGAAGGTAGTACATGGTGAATACAGGTCCCGGAGCATTTTCTGCCAGTTCATTTTCAATTTCCCTTATTTGGTTTAAATAACTTTCTGTGCGTCGATAATGTGCTGATTTATTTTCAATATTATAAGCAAAAGGGTGAATGTAACCGCTTCTTTCCTTCAAAATAATGTCGCGGCGTTTTTCTTCTACTTGCTGTGTGTAAATTAAAGGAAACAAAATGTCATTAGATCCAATAAAAGTTGAGTTGGCTGGCAGGTTTTTTAGCAAATCATTGACAAAAATCCGGGCAGTATTGTTTTTGCTCCAGTCGCAGAGCTGGTAATTTTTTACAAGCAGAATCAAAGGTGCAATTAAAGGTAAAAGCAAAAAGAAAGTGCTAACCAGGTCTGTAAACGCTTTGTGTTTGTTGGTTACATTAACAATGACTTCTACAGCACTGCTTGCCAGTTTAATTATTCCAAAGGAAATAAAAATAGCGCTAAAAGCATAAGTGAGTAAGTGTTCGTGGAAACTACGCAACGGTTCTTGAGAAGCAGGATTTACAACTGCGGCAAAGATATATGAAGATACAAACAAAACAGGTAGCGCAATTTTAAAAGTTTTTAGTTGGGGTAATTTCGTTCCTCTGTAAAAACAGTAAATTCCGAGTGGCAAAAATAAGTTTAAGATATTAAATTCAAACCACCAAGCTTGTGCTAATGTTTTAGTAGTTTGCACTAACCGTAGTCCAACACTTCCCAAACTGCTTTCCAGGCTTCTAACCGGTATATGAACACCCAGATTTAAACCTGCGCTGTACTGCTTCCGCAATACTACAAACAAAAAACTGTCCCAATTTTTTGGATTTCCCCAGTTAATGGCCGGGTCTGTTTTTGCTGCTAGTGGCAGATATAGAAAAATAAGCAAGCCAAGCAGCAAACCGGCAGTAGCAAAAAATATGCCAGTGACAGCTGTTTTTAATTTTTTCTGCTTTGCTACAGTGAGAATAAAGTAAACTGCAACGAAAGGAGCAATTATAAACATTATGTAATGAGCACCAATTCCTAACCCAAAAAACAGTGCTGCTAATACTAGGTGGAGATTGTTTCGAGTACTATTCCAAAGCAAAAGGAAATAAGACGAAATCAGGCCTAAAAGAAGCATCAGGCTGTTAGTTTCAACAATTACTGCGTTTCTCCAAACACTGGCAGTAAAAGCAAACAGCAATGCTGCAATAAGCCCAACCAGGTTTGTTTCCTTATAGCCGGATTGATTTGCAAGCTGTTTAGCAATTAGGTACAGGATAACGGTTGAGCTAGCAGTGTAAATTGCGCTGGCAAAATTGGTTCGCCAAGCAATGTTGGAATAAGGTATTAGAGTAAAAAAATGGGTTAAAAAGGTCCAGGTTGGGAATCCGGGAGGGTGTGGCACACCTAACTTGTAAGCAGCGGTTGCTAATTCTCCTCCGTCTCCCAAAGTAAGCCCGGGAGCGAGTGTAATTACATAAACAGTTAGCGGGATTAGAAAAATGAGGGTAGGGATAAATAAAGATAGTTTTTTATAGTTTGCCATCAGTTACTATTGTTTTTCCTGCCTGTTTATTTTATCATGGACACGTTCTATGACTCCGTCATAGCAAGTTTCAATGATTTTTGCACATCCCTTTTTTGGTGTTCTTACAACTTACAGCTTACTGAAGATTTTACCTGTTAAATTTACTAAATTGGAAAAAAAACTGCTCTGGATAGTAGGAATTACTGCCTCTATTTTGCCAGATGTTGATATTATTTACTATTTGTGGTGTCCCACTTGTTCGCACCGGGAAATGTTAACCCACGGGCTACCTTTGTATGCGCTAATCACTATTTTAGTAGTTTGCATAGGCCTGTTTTCCAGCAAGCGCAGTTTATGGGTGGCGCTGGGGTCTGTGTTTTTTGCTAATCTTGTTGGCCATTTGGTTTTGGATATGGCTACCGGCGGTTTAGTTTTTTTTGCCCCGTTTAGTTATCAGAAACACGGTATTTCTCTGGATTCGGTCAGCGGAAAATCAGATTGGTGGAGCGCTTATATAACTTCTCCGTGGTTTTTTGCAGAACTAGTAATTTCTGGTTTGTACGTTTTATTGGTATTAAAAATAAAACAGCGGTTGGTTAAGTTTTTGCCGTTAGTTTACTTTGCAGCATCTGTAGTTACTGCCTGGTTGGTGTTTAGTTAGTTGGCTCACTTTTTAGATTGTGTGATCAGTGTGTATGATTTGTTCAACTACTTGCCATTAATTTGTATTGTTTGGTATATTACAGTATATTGAAACTATCTCTGAGGAGGTGATAGAAAATTGCCTGTCCAAAAAAAATTAAAAGGTTTTGCTAAAAAAACAGGTCGGTATTTGCTTGCTAAATTGGATCTTACTTTGGCAGGTTTTCTGGTTATTGCAATTTTAGCCAGTTCGCTTACGGGTACGTATGTGTTAGCTAATAGCACCTCTTCCTTTAGTCAGACTATTGAATCAGGCAGCCTAGCGGCAGACATTGTTGACGGCTCATATAGTTCAGTAGGCAGCCCTTCGGTAACTATGGGAAATGTTACTTTTAGCTTTAGTAGCCAGTCGTCTAGTGGTACTTTTGGTACTGCTACTGAGCAGTTGTATGTGCAAAACCCCGATGCAGCGGACAGCGGCTGGAACTTAACGGTAGCAGCATCCGCTACAACAGATACTTGGTCAGATGGAGATACAAACGAGTTTGATTTTAATGATGGTAGCGGAGCAACAGATGGGGATGATACTGACAGCGTAGGTGGTCAAATGACAGTTGACCCTTCCGGCGGTACTTTGGCTGCTGGAGACTGTTCTAGTTGTGTAACTACTAATATTTCTCTTGGTTCTTCCGCTTCGTTTGAAGAAAGTACTACTGACAGTATTACGCTGATTACAGCAGCAGCAGAATCTGATGATATTGGTGACTGGACTTTGCAGGACGTTGATATCAGCCAGTTAATTCCGGCAGAACAAGCTGCAGCTGCTTACAGCCTTGATTTAGTAATTACTGCTGCCCAGTAGCTCTAAAGGATCGTTTTTCTTATGTATGTCTTTTTGGTCTACCGCAAGGAAGTGTACAAGCACTTCTTTTGCTGGTTAATAATTATTCTTACTGGTTTTTTTCTGTTGCAATCTAGTGTTTATGCTCAAATAGGAGGTATTGGCGGCCGGCCTGCCTATCCGCGCGAAGATTACCCCCGGACAGAGTCTATCTTTATCTATACTTTAGAACCGGGTGAAACTAGAGAAGATGGAATCCGGCTTATTAACAATTCTGATGAGCGCAAGACAATAATGGTTTATGCTACCGATTCCACAGTGGCTTCTGGCGGTTCTTTTACTTGTAAACAGCTATCAGAGCCCAAACACGGTGTTGGTACTTGGATTGATTTGGAAAAATCAGAAGTAACTTTAGAGCCCGCTACCAACGAAATAGTTCCTTTTACAATCACAGTACCAGAGGATGCTGGTGTTGGTGAGCACAACGGCTGTATTGTAGTCCAGGAAAAAAAAGAAGAACCGGGGGAGCAACAGACAGGTATTTCTTTATCGTTCCGTACTGGGTTGCGAGTGGCAGTCACAGTTCCTGGAGTTATGACCCGTTCATTGGAGATTGTTGATTTCTCCATAGAGAGGAGAGAAAAAGGTGATATACTGCTTAAACCGGCAGTTAGAAATTTAGGTAATGTCTCCATTGATGCAGATGTGATTGTAAAAACCCGCTACTTTTTTGGAAATTTGCTGCAGACCCACGGTGGGCAATTTCCTATCCTCCACGGTCAAACCTCCAGTTGGAATTTTAAGCTGGAGAGGCCTAAATGGGGCGGCTTCTATAAGTCGCAGTTAACAGTAGAATATGATGAAAATATTAACGCAGGAGTAGGTGTCAGAACTGGCGGGGAGCTGACTAAACTTACCTCAGACCCGGTTTGGTTTTTCAGTATGCCTACCACACCTGCTTTAATTATTGAAGGCGGGGTTTTGCTGGCTCTGCTTGTGCTTCTGGTTTTGTTTGTTATTTCCCGGCGGCGCAAAAAATGGATTGCCGAAAAGTGGGTAAGTTATCAAGTTTCTGCTGGTGAGGATATAAAATCTGTTGCGGAAAAATTTGATGTTTCCTGGAAACTTTTGGCTAAGGCAAATAAGTTAGAACCACCCTACAGTCTGCAACCGGGTCAGGAACTAAAAGTTCCACCCCAAAAATAATATGAATTTTTATGGCAGTTGCAAAACGTTTTTCACAACCACTATTACTATTTAAAGTTGTTCTCCTTTTATTTTTATTCCTCAGTGTTTTTTTTGTTATAGTTTACGCCCAAACAGCAGAGTATTGCGATTCGGAAAACATTGTTCAGGGCACTGGTGGGGGCGGCACAGCATGTGATGGATCATCCTCTTCAGCAACTGGTAGCGATGATGGTACAACAAGAACTATTTTGGAATATATCCACGCTAGTAAAAAAGGTTATATCGAAGCTTACTACGATTTTAGCACTACGGAAAATGAAGCAGATGTTACTCAGTTAGATATTTCTATAAACGCCTGGACTACAGGTGAGTCAATATCTGTTTTTATCTACAATTACACTTCCAGTTCGTATATTGATACCGGGATTAATATTACAGCAACCAGTGATGGTACTACGTACACCGCCAGCCTGTGTTCCAGCGGATGTGGTATATCCGTCACACCGGCTGATTTTATTGATGGTTCAGGAAATATGCAGTTGTATTATGATGACGATATTGAGGATAGAAACGAGCCCCAGGATACTTTGTCTATAGATTTGCAGCAGATTGAGGTTACCATACCTTCCGGCGAATTAACTGTTGATATTGTTGATTCTGGGGGTAGTTCTGTATCTAGCCCTTCGGTTGCCATGTCCAGCATCCAGGCAAGCCATGCCTGCCAGTCAGCTACAGGTACATTTGGAACTTCTAGTGAAAGAATTAGAGTTACTAATACTACTGGGACAGCTAACTGGACACTGACTATAGCAGCTAGTGATGGTGATACCGCTACCTGGTCTTCTGGCACATATAATTTTGATTACAATGACGGTGCTGGTGCTACTGCTGGGTGTAGTGACGGTGGGGATACAGACAGTTACGCTGGACAGTTAACTTTAGATCCTTCTGTAGCTACAATTACTCCGGAATCAGGCTGTTCCACAACCGGATTGAGTTTAGGGGATTCGTCCTCTTTTGAGGAAGGTACTACCAATTCAATTACTCTGTTATCTGCAGATGGGTCTGCAGATACAGGCTGTTATTGGGACTTAACTGGTGTTTCCATTTCCCAGCAAGTCCCAGGGGAGCAGCCTGCTGACAATTATTCTATTGATATGACTTTAACTGTAGCTTCGAGTTGATTTATACACCATGGATTTTTTTAAAGAGCTTTTCTTAATCGCCTCTTTGTTTGCAATATTTCTTTTTACGCCCATTGCTGTTTTTAGTGCAACTACAACTTTTAGTTTGGAAATAAAAGAAAACACCCTTTCCCGCGCTCCAGCATCACTTAGAAGAATGCTTGCTCAGTTTGATATTGACGGCAACGGCTGGTTGGAATTGAGTGAGCTGTTGGACATGGTAACCAAGTGGTTTGAATACTTTAAGCGTCGCCATGTTAGTACAGAAGGTTGCGATTTAAACAACGATAGTTATTGTGATTTGGTGGATATTTCAATTTTACTTTATTATATTGGTAGATAATTAAAATGGATAGTTATTTAATAATTTTTGCTAAGCTTATAGGGATTATTTTTGCCTCTTTTATTCTGATCCACGCTTTATCATTTTTCGGTTTCTTTTTGGCTGTTGCTTATCCTATTTGGTGGATTCTTTTCCCGGAAAAAACACCGTGTCTGCTGTGCAAAAAGCAAAAAGCAGAAACGGGATGCCGTTTTTGCGCTATTGATGACAACGGTTTTGTTTACACAAAAACTCTTTTTGCCGCTGTTCTTACCAGTTTACTTATAATTGCTATTTCTGCCCTGTCTTTGGGTGTAGTTTATATCGAGGGTCGTGTTTTATCTAGGTACGGAGTTATACCTCCGCAGAAAACAGCAACTTTTGTTATTCCACCAAAAGGTCAGTATAGGATCGGTGAGGTTTTTACTATCGATATTGAAATCGCAGGGATTAGCACCTCAGTTAATGCTGTGCAGGCGGATTTGGCTTTTGACCCAAAGAAGCTAGAAATAGTTAACATTTTGGAGGACACGTCTTTTGCGTCCATATTTATTCAGAAAGAAGTTAATAATGACGCTGGCTATGCACGTTTAACAGGGGGTTTACCTAACCCCGGTTATTTTAATGACCGCGGTGTTTTTGGAACTGCATATTTGGTGGGAAAAGAGCCGGGTTTGGCTCAGTTAGAGTTTCTACCTTCTTCCATGGTGTTAGCCAATGATGGTAAGGGTACCAATCTGTTGAAGAACGAAACCAGGGTGGCCAACTTTTTAATTCTTCCTGACCAGCTCACAGAGGAGGAGAAGCAGCTGCAGGTGAAGCTGTATGCAGATGTTTTAGGTGCTACTGCAAAATCAGACAAGATGATTCTTTATGGTGAAGAAGGCGGGGAGCGTGTTTTAGGAACAGAGCTATCTAAAGAAGCGGAAACAGAAAGTGGCTTTTTTAATGTTTTATTTACTGTTTGGAAATTAGTAGTTGACTGGATATTTAGGTTTTGGTTTGGTGTTTATTTATCGCTATCCAGACTTGTTGCCGAGCTGTGAACTGCTGGTATAAAGCGGACAAAATCTTCTTGTTTTCTATCGTCAGCAAATGTTTGGTACCCTTCAAACACATAGATTGGCTGTAAAAAAGATTGTGGGTCAGCATCTTCGTAATAGGCAAGTTCTATATGGTCAATTGCTACTTTTTCTACCCCAGTACCTGCTGGATACTGCTGGGCCTCTTCCCACGCTTGCTTAAATGTTTTCAACGGGTATGTAGATTCGTCTTCAGTATCAATTTTTTGGTGGAAGTAGTTTAGAAACAGTACTTTATCCTCACGCTGTCTTTGCCCAGTCTGTGTGAGGCAGATTTTCACTAGGGCTTCTTTTTGAGGGGGGTATACAGGATATATGTTAATACCCAAGTCCATTCCGCGGCGGTAAAAGTGTACACAGCTTATTTGTGCTTCCATAGTACTGGCTGCTCTAACTAACTTTCCCCCTTCTAGTTTCATTAATTTTGCTTCTGCATTTCCTTCTGCGTAATCTTCTGGAAGAAGTCCCAGGCTTTTTAGCTGATTCCTGGCACTGGATTCAGCAGTGGTAGGATACGGCGCACTCCCCGGGTATATTATTTGGTAAGGGTTTTTGAGGTCGGTTTCTAATTGTACTGTCCAAGTACGCAAATCAATTTTTAATATTCTTCCCTGAGTTACTTGGTTCCATACGTGGATTTCATCTCTGCCTTTAATTTGCACTTCTGGCTCATGCGTAAAACCTAGCTTTTTAGCAATTTCCTGCGCTTTATCTGCAGCTAGGTAGCTGGGTGTAATAGGCTTCATTTTGTATACAGGGAAGATTTTGTAAGTATCTTCTAGTTCTGATTTGCCTATTTCCAGTTGGTAAGTTGGTACTTCGCCTTCTTGCGGTAAGGGTAACTCAAGAGGGGTAAGTTTGCTGTAAGCCATTTCTGGTACGCTTTCTGGCGGGGGGAATACCTTGTTTTTTAGAGCAACAACACCGCCTAGAAATACGCGGATAATTATGTAAACTACTACCAGAAAACCAAAAATTAGCATACCCTTTTTGGTTAGTTTGGAAACTTCGGTTAGGGTCATTGTTTATAGTATAAATTGTGGAGAGCGAATTGACAAACAGTAACAGTATCCTTGATACTTGTAGAGTATGATAAGAACCCGCATTGCTCCTTCTCCAACAGGTATGCCGCATATTGGTATCATCTGGCAGGCCCTTATTAACTATTCCTATGCAAAGGGCCGTAACGGTAGTTTTCTAGTGCGGATAGAGGACACGGATCAGGAAAGAAAAAGCCCCAGTGCAGAACAGGCTATTTATAAGGCTTTGGACTGGTTTGATTTGCTTGAGGATGAGAGTACCAGGAAAGGAGGACCTTACAGCGCCTACCGCCAGTCCGAACGTCTTCCCCTTTACAAAAAACATGCTGAACAGCTTGTTGCACAAGGTAATGCTTACTATTGCTTTTGCAGTGAGGAGCGTCTTGCTAAAGTGCGGGAGAGTCAAAAAAAGAGGGGAATCCCTCCTATGTATGATCAGTACTGCCGCAGTTTAGATCCCACGGAGGTACATAAAAAATTGGAAAAAGGCGAGGAAAATGTAATCCGCTTGAAAGTACCTAAGAATCAGACAATTGTTGTTAATGATCTTTTGCGGGGTGATGTGGAGTTTGATAGTAATACGGTTGATGATCAGGTTCTTATTAAGTCAGATGGATTTCCAACTTACCATTTGGCAGTAGTGGTGGACGACCACTTAATGAAGATATCTCATACAGTACGCGGTGAAGAGTGGCTTTCTTCTGCACCTAAACATATTCTTCTGTACAAATATCTGGGGTGGGAGCTGCCTGTTTTGGTGCACACCCCAACTATTCGTAACTCTGATGGTTCCAAGCTTTCCAAAAGGGAGGGCCATGCTGCCGTTTCTTGGTACTGCGAGCAAGGCTATCTGCCGGAAGCTTTGCTTAACTTCCTGTGCCTTTTGGGGTGGTCTCATCCCGAGGAAAAAGAGATTTTTCCGTTAGAAACATTTATTAACTTGTTTGATTTGAAAGATTTAAGCGTTCGCGGCCCTGTTTTTGATTTAACAAAATTGGAATGGATGAACGGCAAGTACATCCGTAACATGTCTGTGGAGGAGCTGATTGCAAAACTTAAAAATTATAATTCAAAATTAAAAGAGGTTGATGAGGAATATTTAGAGCAACTTGTTCCGCTTGTGCAGGAAAGAATGAAAACGTTAAAGGAGTTTGATGAATTAACACTGTTCTTTTTTGGAAAGCCTAAAATTGATTTACAATTGCTTGTCCAGGAAAACAGGACGGCAGAAGAGGTTGCTCAGAGTTTACACTCAATTAGTAATCAGCTGATGGCGATTGATACAGAAAACTGGATTCATTCTACTCTGGAAAAGATTTCCCGTGATTTTGTAGCTGCAAATGATGCTTGGAAGACAGGTCAGTTGTTTATGACTTTACGGATAGCTGTAACTGGCAGTAAGGTAAGCCCCCCACTATTTGAAACTATGGAAGTGTTGGGAAAAGAAACCTGTTTAAATCGATTAGAGAAAGCGGCAGAGGCTGTGGAAACAGCAAGCTCCTCAACAGAATAACGGATGATTTACGAATATACGAATAAATGGCGCGGCTGCTTAGGAGGATTTAAAACTTTAGCAGTTTACTAATGTTAGCCTTTTCTTTGAGGTTGTTGATTATTTCACTGATTTCGGTGTTTAATTTTTGTGACCGCAGCTGTTCTCTAATCCCAGCGCGTGCATCTTCCTCTGTAACACTTTCACCCAGCATATCTTTTTGCTGTTCATAGAGTTCATCAATCTCTTCTTCACTCACATTGATTTCCCCAGCTAGTTTTTCCAGTGTAAGTTGAAACTCGATTTGGTCTCTCAGTTCATGTCTGCTTATGCTCTGCTCTTCCATTAAAGTGTCCAAGTCTTGTCCTTGATTTTGGAGATTGGATCTAAGGTTTTCAAGGTAAGCGTTTATTTCCGGCTCTGTAATTTGTGTGCCTGTTTCCTGAGCTTGTTGTTTAACTAACTTTTCTGTGACTAACGAGTCCAAGACTTGTTCTCCGCCCTCCTTTTCTAGCTTGCGAATCAGTTCCCATCTGTAGATAGCTTTGCCATTAACAGTTGCTACAATAACTTGGCTGCGTAAAGCATACGCAACTCCTACTATTGCTGCTGCTAACAGTACTGCTATTAAAATACCCTTGTTGTCCGCGACCCAGTTCTTTCCTTTATTTAGTCCTTCTTTAAAATCCATTTTCTTTAGCTTTTTTGTTTTTTCTTTAGTCATAGTTTGACCTTTTAATCTTCGTCCAAATTTAATCCATTTTCAAGTAGATCTTTGTCTTCGTAAATATTTCCTACTATTTGTACCTTCTTTCTACCCCAGTCGCCGAAATCTTTTGTTTCCTTTTCATCAACAGTGCTGTGCATAATGTATTTGTAATTACTGCTGTCCCACTCAACAGTCCATAAGTCTTTGCTAGTTCCAATTTTTAAGATATCACCCTCAAAGATTTGCCTGTCTCTGCTGTCTTCTGCCCCGGTGTATTGATTGATTTCTACGTGACTGTCACCTTCGTATTGGTAGTTATTGCTCCCAAGGCGATAACCAATTTTACCTTTAACTCCAACAGCAACATTGTCATAAAGATGTTCTGTATCCGGATTCCATGCTCTAAAAATATGTTCCCGTGCCATGGACGTATGGTATCAAAAATTGGCTATTCAGACAAGGAGGTACACAATTATTTCTGCTAACATTACAGTGTTTATACCTCCTCTAGTTCTTTGCCGATGCTCAAGCATTTGTTAATCAATTTTTTATTCGAGATTTTAGATACGTCTATGTTCTTGCTTTTAAAAATTATTAAAGCTTCAATAATTCTTTTTGCTTTAACAGCCTTTCTTTTAGGTAGAAATATTAGTGGTTCCGGATTAGTTTCATACCCAGCAATTTCAAATTGTAAAGAGCCAAAAAGAAGGCTTGTGTTAAGTGTTACAGTTTTAAGATCGCTAATAAGTATAGGAAAAACTTTTTTGTTAAGAAGTGAGTGTCTACGTATCAAGCTTATTTTTTCCCGATCAATAATCAACTTATCCGGAAATAAGTGGAAAGGAAAAATGCTGGACACTTTTAGCAAAGGTGGGTGAATATTTTCTTTAATTTTTGCTATTTTATCTATTGCGTTAGTCATGTTTTTACTCTTTTTATAATTCAACTATTAATTGTAACAGCGCGTTATAAATTTGCGGTTTGAATAGAGTAAGAATTAGGTCAGAAGGGTTTTAATCGCAGCCTAGGGTTTTACGGCAGTCTTCAGGGTTTGAAGTTTTGTCACAGCTGATACATAGTGTTTCTCTTAATCTCTCCATATTTTCGTCAGTGCTAATGTTCCGGTCTTCCACAGCAATTGTGGCTTGGCCTTGGACATTGTTTGTTGATGTAGTAGCTTCAATAAACTCTATTTCGCTGGGGAGTATAAATAAGGAATAGTCCAGTTTCCAGGCAGCGCATTCGTAGTTGTAGATGTTCGGTAATTTTTGATTTGTGCCTTGATCATTTTCATCTTCGGCTTTTATAGTTAATTTTGTTCCTCTGCTGGGATCAAGGGATGACCATATATAGGCAGTACTGTTGTCAATAATTGTGTGTGTTTCAACCATTCCTTCCTCATACGGTATTTTCATATCTTGTCTTACCTTACCGTTGGCGGTATAGGCAGTTCCAGAGTTAGTAGAACCCGCGCCTGCAGAAAATGTGCATTGTACTGCTGAATCAAATTCTAATAACTCGGTTATTGGTCCGGTAAACTTGTTTGGGTGTTTTTGAGCAGTTGCCTCTGTGCTTGTGGATGGTGTTGTGGTCTCTCCGGGTTGTGGTTCTGTTTGTTGTCTGTTGACACTATAATATGCTAATGCACCAGAAGCAACAATCATAATTACAGCAACGGCAATACTAATTTCTTTAACCCCAATTTTAACCATTAATTTAAAGAGTAAAAGCCTTTGCTGTAAAAGTCAAGTGGCTGGGTTTTTATTGGTTGCTATGCTAGCCACAGTTTTTTTCAATTGGTAAGGAACTTTGCTGGGGGACAGCTGCTCCCTTCCCGGAAGTGTACCTGTTGTTGTGTATTGGTAGTAGTTGTGGTAACTTTGGCGTGTTGCAGTTTTTTGCATAATGAAGGATGAGATTAAACAGCCCTATTTCACCGAAACATAAGCGTTTATTAATAGCACTTGTCCTTGCTGGAGTTTTATTAATTATGGTTACCATTTTCTTGCGGTTGTTTTATAAGTTGGAAAGCCAATGGGGTGCTATTGGTTCAGTCATAGGAAAGCTGGTTTGTTAAAACCAGTTAGTCATGTAAGCTAATATTGCTGCCGGACAGTTTTTGGTGAATACTAGTAGCTCTTTTTGTTACCCTTTTTAACTAGAAAAATTCCGCTGCTTTTCTATTTAGATCCACGTTTTTTATACTTGTTAGTTTTTTTTGTTCAGTTTAAAATAAAATCCACTTATGGAGCAATTTTCAATATACAAGAGCAAACGAGAAGGTGTAAATCAAGAATTTGATCTTAATGACCCTGTGGGTAGACTTTCTTACTTTAAGGCCAAAGCGCAAAAGCAAATCGAAGATTTAAAGCAATATTTAGACAACCACACTTTTGTAGGTTTTATGTTGGCGAAAAAAGCTGCTGGCAAAGGTACTCGGGCAAAAATGTTTAAAGAAATTATTGGTAGTGATCGTGTGGCACACATTGCGGTAGGCGATATTGTCCGCGCTGTTCATGAGCAATTGGAAGACGAACAATCCAAGCAGGAGTTAACCAGAAAAATTGAAGATATATACCGTGGACCCGTATCTATAGAAGACGCTGTAGATGCTGTTTTAGGTCGCAGTACAAAAAATCTTTCTGTGCCAACCGAGTTTTTGTTAGCGCTTTTAAAGATACACATTGAAAAAGTTGGTAGAGACAGAGCTTTATTTATTGACGGTTTCCCCCGCGATGAAAATCAAGTTTCCTATTCACTGTTCTTTAGGGAAATAATGAATTTACGCCCCGATCCGGATTTCTTTATCCTTATTCATACCCCGGAGAGAATAATTGATGCCCGTCTTAAACACAGAGTAACCTGCCCAATTTGCCAAACCTCCCGCAATCTTGAACTCCATCCAACCAAATTTGTAGATTATGATAGGGACAAAGAACAGTTTGTCTTAAAATGTGATAATCCCCAGTGCTCGGGGTTTGGGGAAGAAGCGATGACACCCAAAGAAGGAGACAAACTCGGTATTGAAGCTATCCGCGACAGGCTGGAAGCTGATGAGAACTTAATCAAATATGCAGCTAATTTGCGGGGCGTCCCTAAAATAAAACTGCGCAGTGATGTGTCTGTGGAAATAGCAGATGAGTATGTGGATAAATACGAAATTACGCCTAAATATTCTTACAGATTAAACGAAGAATCGGGGGAGGTTGACATAATTGAAACTCCCTGGGTAGTAAAGAATGATCAAGGGGTTGATTCTTACAGCTTACTTGCTCCTACAGATGTTCTTGCTCTTATAGACAAGCTGCACAGCCTTCTTTGCTAATAGTTCGGTGTGTTATTATCAGGTTGGTGGTAAAAAACTACACTCTTCATGATTTACCTGCAGAAGAGCGTCCCCGAGAGCGGCTGCGTAAGTTAGGGGTTGATAATCTTTCACTCCAGGAGTTGCTGGCTTTGATAATAGAAAAGGGGGGCCGCAGCCAGAATGTACTACAGGTTTCACAGAATCTTTTGTCTCATTTTGGAAGCATTGAGAGAATTAAAGAAGCCAGTTTGGAAGAGTTGCAGGAAGTTAAAGGGATCGGATTTGCAAATGCGTGTAAGATTAAAGCTGCGTTAAAATTAGGTGATAGAGTAGGTATTCGCCAGAAAGGTTACGGTGATAAAATTATTGGTCCAGAAGACGTTTTTGGTTTACTTAAACCTATTTTAGGGAGCAAAAAACAGGAGCACTTTGTTATTCTCAGTTTAGACGCGCGCAACTGTTTAATAAGTGTGGATGAAATAGCAATTGGTTCCTTAAATATTGCCTCAGTGCACCCGCGGGAGATATTTGCAACCGCAATTGCTAATCGTGCTGCCTCTGTGATCCTTGCTCACAACCATCCATCAGGTAATGCGTCTCCAAGCACAGGCGATTTAAAAATAACAGACCGTCTTAGAAAAGCGGGTGAATTAGTTGGAATTGCGGTACAAGATCACGTTATAGTGACCGGTGTTGACTATGCAAGTATATTTAGCTCCGGTCATTAATACATAATTTGGTTAGCTGGGTCAAAAGGTTTCTTTTTGGTTGTTGCGTTTTGTAATCTTTTAATACCCTCGTCGCCAAGTTTGGTCCATAAACTGTCTAGCTGATGCGGTTCGATAGTTCCTTCAGGAGCAAAATTATTACGGATTATTTGTTCTGAATCAGTATCAAAAAAGTTCCAATTCCCTTCGTGAACTTGTGGTGGTGAGGGTTTAAAGAAGATCCCTTTTACATTGTACTGGTTGGCTAATTCAAAAGTGGTTTGAATCGCGAACTTCCGTTCCTCTTCAGTCATTGTTTTATGGTTCTGATCGTTTTGTTTAAGTGAGTTACCCACAGGCATGCCTGCTTCGTACCAAATCACTCCGCTAATCTGATCTCTCTTTGCATAGTAGCGGCAGCTGTTTAGTCTGTTGTGCAGTTCGTAAATCCAAGCCTCTTTGCTGTCCATAGCGTTATAGAAAGGAACTTTAGTAAATAAATAGCTGTAATTTTGGTAATTAAAGTCCGGTCCGATTGAACCGATTTGCTCCCCGGTCCATTGGAAGTTACTACAGTAATTAATGTTAGCTTTCGTGCACGGCGCCAGTTCTGCTGATTCAGAGCCCCCGTCATTGGTTGCAAATCCCATTTTGCCAGAATAGATTGTGCTGACCTTTTTTTCTAGTTCCTGAGCCCAATCTGAGACGTACTTACGTTCCCTTTCAGTAAGATTGTTGCTCTGCTGCGGGTCTTGGAGAGCAAATTTATTTGCTTCCTCCAACGGGATAAAAGTATCTACTTGGTGTCTTTCAGCAATTCCCGCCCATTCTAGAATGATTGGTTCGACTACTTTGTATGCTTGAAAGCGATTTTCCAATGGATACAGTTTTTCCTTTATCTTTTCACCCCGCCCGTAAGGAAAAGAATAGGCAGTATGTCCAACAGATAATATGATTCTAAATCCGGATTTGCGGAAAGCATTGAGGTAAAAAAGGTATGCTTCTTTACCGGGGACGTGAAATTTCTTGCTGATTGGATTAGTAGGTTCAATTTCTGCTTGCAGCCAGATTGTGTCAAAACCGTCTCGTTTTGCCTTTTCAATATTTGCCAGGACAGTTCGTGCATCGCAGACGTCATTGCAAAAAATTCCGCGATAAATGTTTGTGTCTCTTTGCGAAGATTTCAGAGTGATTTGTTCTAACCCTTGTGGCTCAAGGTTCTTTTCCAACTGGTTCAGCAGCGACCACGCTTTTATTTTTTTATTGCGTTTGACTGCTTCTATAGCTTCTGCAAATTGGTTGATGTCCTGTTGTTGTGCTTCGGAAGAGAGAAGAGCGCCGAGGACGCCGGAAACTTTGCTGTTTAATTTTTGGTTTATGAAAAAGTACGAAGTGCCTAGTGTAACTATTAGAGTAAGGGAGAGAAACACTGCCCACGTCTTCTTCATAATTTGATCTTAGCACGTTGCGTTTAAAGAAAGAAAAAACCCAACCGGGTTGCGTGTAGCAACGGTTGGGTTGTAGATCAGACTTATGGTCTCTCCTTTGGTAGGTAGACTTCGAATCCTCCCACCTTAACAGTGGTGAAACCTTCCTTAAAATCGGGTATATATCCCCCAAGGCGGGCTGGTAAGATAATGGCATTTTCCGGCGGAACAATTATTTCTGCCGGTATACCGCCCCAGGTTTTGCCCTGCTTTTTAGCTGTGTTGTAGTCCACTTCTCCTTTGATGCCTGTTGACTTCATCCATTCCCATCCGGATCGGCTATCGGTTTCGCTTTGTCGGTCACTCTTTCCGGCACAGTCCGCGACCAAGAAAGACTGCCAAGAACCTTGGTCCCAAAAACGGATGAATACAATTCTCCCGATCAAATCTTCATCCGCCATGGCAATGTAGCCATCTACGGGAGGAAGCTGTATGGGTAGATGGTGTGCTGTTTCTTTTGCTTGCCGCCGAGCAATATTGCTTTCCATTCTGGTTGGTGCATACGAAGACACTGGCCCCTCTAAAACTATGCTAGCAGCAAGCAGTAACGCTAATGGCGTCATTGAGCCTCCTTTCGATATACAGTAACGGGCCTAGCTGAGAGAACAGCCTATCTACTATAGTCAGCAGTTGCCTGGATGTCAAGTCGGTAAGGCGAAAGTGGGCATCAGTTTTAAGAATGCATGGTTTGTAGTTTATAATTACAGAGTGGAGAAAATTAAAGTTTTGGGTATTCCGGTTAATAAGTTAACTTTTTCAGCTGCTTTGGAGGAGATTGGTAACATGATTGCCGCAGGAACCCCTCACCAGATTGTAACTGTAAATGCAGAGTTTTTAGTTATTGCGCAGGAAGATGAAAAGTTTAAAACAATTTAGATCGGA
>CAYVIL010000001.1:0-61276 GCA_964451675.1 uncultured Candidatus Saccharibacteria bacterium | reverse complement strand
GGCAGTCGAGGTCCTTCTTTTAGAAAGGTATAGGAAGAAGGGGTTTGATAAATATTTGCTTTTTCTTGTTCCTCTTTTTGCTTTGTGGGCAAATATGCATGCTGATTGGGTGATTGGCTTGTTTGTTTTTGCTTTATATCTGGCGGGTGGTTTTTTAATTAGGTTGCTATTATCCTGTGATTGTCATTCCGGCCCCCGGGCCGGAATCTTTGAGGGGCGGATTTTGAATCGAGTTCAGAATGACGTAGTACCGATTTTATTCATATTGCTTGCTAGCACAGCAGCAACCTTGCTTAACCCCTACACATACCACTTGTGGACAACACTGTTTAAAGAAGTTGGAGCAACAGCAATGCATAGGAATATAAATGAGTGGTTAACACCTAATAGTGATCATGCTGTAGGACGGTTAAGCATATTTGTTATTACAACAGTTGTTTTTTTACTGCTTTGGCGAATCACAAGAAAAGATCTAACACCAAAGCAAAGATTTGTTATTTTATTAAATTATCTGCCACAGTTTATTTTTGCTGTTTCAAGTATTAAATCTTATTATTACCTGCATATTTTAATTTTAATTTCCGCCCCTTTTATTTTAGAAAGTTTTAAATTGTTAGGTAAAGAACTCCAACTTAAAAAACTCCCCTTTTTAGCCCAAAATGCTGACCAAGTATTTAAGAGGTTTTTGTTACTTGGTTTAGCAGCTACCTTGCTGGCAGCAGGACCAGTTTCAGCAGTTGAAACCTGGCAGAGCACAGAAGGTGGAGTCCTTGCTGATAGACATACGTACCCTGTTGATGCTGTCAGTTATATTAACGAGCATGGTATGGAGGGACAGATGTACAACCACTATGGTTGGGGCGGTTATTTAATTTATCACCTGCCAAATTATAAAACATTTGTTGACGGGCGTATGCCTGCCTGGCGGAAAGATGGCGAATATATTTTTAAAGAACATTTGAAAGCGCAGAAGTTGGAGCCGGGGTGGGAAGGGGTTTTCAGGCGGTATAGTATTGATTGGGCTTTGCTAGAAAATAGTTCTGAGCTTAGTTTTAAGCTGCAGAAGGAGTTAGGATGGAAGTTTATATACACGGATTCAACTGCTGTCGTTTTGGTGCGGTAGTTAGCAAGCATTTTTTGTAGCAGTACTTGTATTATGCACTTCCATTTTCAACTTACGGTCTGATTTTTGGAAGTCTGCCCCAATAGGTAACCAATTATGGTTGTTCAGCAGGTCTGCTTCCCCGAATATTAATGTGTGTTTCTAAGGTATTCTTTGCAAACCAGACTTTAGGTTGTGCAAAAACAACAAACAATCGGCAATTAACAATCAACTATCGTGTTAAAATAAGTTACTATGTTTACTCTGCCCAAAAAACACCTTGCCGCAATTGTATTTCTCCTTTTAATAGCAGTGTCTGCTGTTGTCCTTCCTGTATTTGCGGGCGATTATTCGGAACTGCAGGATGAAAAGTCAGCTAAAGAAGATGAGTTGGCGCAAGTCGAGGATGAAACAGGGTCTCTGAATCAGCAGATATCTGGTTACAGTAATCAAATAGGACAGATAAATAATCAGCTTTCTTCTAATTCTTATTTATTGGCCCAAAAAAGGGATGAGATAGCCAAATTAGAGGAAGAGAAAGATTCCCGCGAAGACCAGTATGCCCAAAAAGAAGAGGTTAGGGCAAAACTAATCCGTGATCTTTATAAGAGGGGGCAAGCTGATCCATTAACCATTTTGTTTTCCAGTGATGGCTTTTCAGAATTTACTCAAAAGCTAATGATTTTCGAGGTAACGATTAAAGAAATAAAGAAGCAAGCAGAGGAGCTGAGTAAAGAAATTATTGAGTTAAAAGGGCGAATTGAAACAGAAGAACAAGCAAAGGCAAGATTGGAGCAAGAGATAACACGTTTAAACAGAGAGCAGGAAGTTTTAGCAATCCGTAAGCAGCGTACTGCGGAACGAATTAATGAGCTGCAGATGTATAAAAACGAGCTGTTGAACGAGATTAGTTCGCTTAGTAGTAGAATGCAGGAGTTGATCCGGGAAAAACTTTCTGCTACTGCAGAGTTTACGTCCGTTGGTGACCGTGAGCCAGCAATTCAATCTTTACCTGAGCCTCCGTTTTCCCCTGCTTATGCTGTTTTTTCCCGTGGGTATCCCCACCGTGTGGGTATGAACCAGTACGGTGCCTACGGCCGTTCCAAAGCAGGACAGTCTTACAAAGATATTTTAAAAGCTTATTACAAAGATGTTGATATTGTTGATTACAATTGTCCTGATACTATCACGATTTATTCCGGTTCCGGTACGGAGGAGATTGATTTCGAGGGCAATTATTTAAAAGGTATTGCAGAAATGCCTTCTTACTGGGGTAGTGATGGTGGTATGGAAGCACTAAAGGCCCAAGCAATTGCTGCCCGTACATATGCGCTAGCCGCAACTGGCAACGGCTCCTCCCCTATTTGTACAACCCAGCGCTGCCAAGTTTATCTGGCATCTAAAGTAGATAATGATGCTGCTGCTAATTGGCACAAAGCAGTGGAAGAAACTGAAGGCAAGGTTATAACACACGGTGGCTCTCCCATAAAAGCCTGGTACTCTTCTACTGCTGGAGGGTTTACCCGCTTACCTACTGATTTTGATGTTAAATGGAATTCTTCTCCAAGTTACACGAAGCGGATGAAGGATTACGATGGGGATGGTAATGCTTACGATGGCTCTGAGTGGGGTGATTCTCCTTGGTTTTATAAAGCATGGTTTGATTCCTCTTATGATGAACATCCGTGGCTAACTGAGGAAGAAATGCAAGATCTACTTAATGCTACCCTTCTTCCAGAAAGCTATGATGAACACCTTTCTCAGGAAGACCCTGTCCCTGGTGTTTCTACAGACGAAGGTTGGAGTAAAGATGATGTTAAAGAAGCTTTAGAAGATGAAGGTATTGATCCTGTTGGTGAAATTACAGAGATAAAGTTAGCTGATTCGGAAGATGGTTACACGGAAAATATATTTGTAGCTTCGGAAAATTATCCTGATGGAGAAGTTTTAGACGGCAAGCGGTTCAGGAAGATTTTTGTAATGCGCTCCCGAGGCTATTTAGCTTTGTGGAGTTCGCTATATGACATAGTACAACGAAACTAGCTCTGTATTTTTCTAAAGAGTTAAATACTATGTTGATCACGAACATGTTACTCTGTTAGCCTGTTAGCCTGTTCATAGATTTAGGGGGGTGATGGGGCGTAAACAGGATCGCAAATTACCCTAAGTAAAATGGCGGGGGTGAGGTTTAGTTTGAATTTGTATCCTCCCTTAATTTTTTCAACTTCCACATAAATAGTTTTGCTTTGCTTTTGGGGTTGCTTGATTTTACAAATTCCAGTGCTTTATCTAAACGGGCACGCGGTTCTTCTTTAGCTAGTTTGATGTATAAAGCTTTGTGCTTTAAATCGTCCAACTCCTCGGCCAGGCGGTAACCGTAGGCCTGGAATTCCTTAGTTACGTATTTAGGTTGTTGTTCTATTTCTTTGTTAGCTAGTATATCTTTTATGCTTTTCATTTTGTATTAAATATGTAGACGAGGAAAGTTGGTGCAGTTTTTTTGTTATAGATTCTGACTTTCAAGTTCGTTATCCCCACCCCTGCTAATGATTTGTGAGAGGTCATCAATAAGGACTTCTCTTGGGTTGGAGCCGTTGTGTGGTCCAATAATACCTCTGTCATGCATAGCATCTAGTAATCTTGCTGCACGGGCGTAACCGACACGCAAACGTCTTTGTAGCAGTGACGCAGATGCGCGCCCGTGGTTACACACCACTTCTACAGCATCGTAGAATTTGTCATCCTCTGGTTTATCAAAAGGACTGTCTGTAAATTCGCTCTTTGTTTCTGTAATTTCAGCTTGATAATTAGGATCATGCCCACTATTTTTTAGGAAGTTCCTTAGTTTTTCTAACTCTTTTTCAGATACGTAAACTCCGCGTATTCTTAATGGTTTAGGACGGTCTGGAGGTAAAAAGAGCATGTCACCTTTACCCATTAGTTTTTCTGCGCCGCTTGTATCTAGAATGACTCGGGAATCTATTTGGGAAGCGACTTGGAAGGCGATGCGGCAAGGGATATTAGCTTTGATTAGCCCTGTGAGAACTTCTGTGCTTGGTCTTTGTGTTGCTAGTACTAGATGAATGCCTACAGCGCGGGCCATCTGAGCTAGGCGGCAAACAGCTTTTTCTACTTCGTTTGGTGAGTAGCCCATCAAATCTGCTAGTTCATCAACTAAAATTAAAATATAAGGAATTTTTTCTACGTTAGGCAGCTGGTTATAACTGTCTAGATTTTTAACTTTTTCTTTTTGCAGTATTCTGTATCTTTTTTCCATTTCTTCAACAGCCCATTTAAGCGAGGAAAGTACCTT
This sequence comes from uncultured Candidatus Saccharibacteria bacterium, assembly GCA_964451675.1. Taxonomy (GTDB): domain Bacteria; phylum Patescibacteriota; class WWE3; order JAUXAW01; family CAYREW01; genus CAYREW01. Next base: position 56,861 of record CAYVIL010000001.1, on the reverse strand, counting down.
TTCAGGTTCAACAATTACAGGGTGTAGGAGGTGAGGCATGTCGTTGTAAGCAGAAAATTCCACACGTTTGGTGTCAATAAGAAGCAATTGCAAGTCTTCAGGAGAATTTCGGAAAAGTAATGTTGATAAAAAGGCGTTTAAAAGTACAGATTTACCGGAACCAGTTGTGCCAGCTATTAACACATGAGGCATTTTTGAAATATTTGTTATGACAGGTTCACCGGACACATCGTGTCCCAGAGCTACTGTTAATTTATCTTGTGCTTTTTGCATCTGATCTGAAGTCATTATGTCTTTAAGCGTAACTAGGGCAGCTTGATAATTTGGTACTTCAATACCAACTAAAGCCTTTCCAGGTATAGGTGCTTCTATTCTGACCATTCCGGTAGGAGCTGCTAGGGCCATTGCAAGGTTGTTTTGTAGGCTGACAACTTTCGATACTTTTGTGCCTTCTGCTAGGTCTATGGCGTATTGAGTGACTGAGGGTCCTAAATTTACCTCAACTACCTTTGCTTCTACACCGAAAGCGTTGAGAGTTTTCTCTATTAGGTCAGCGTTTTTTTTAATGTCTCCTCTTTCTGCTTCTTCACCTTGTGTTTCAGAAAGTAGTGATAACGGGGGCTGTTTCCATTCGGGAGGCTTTTTCTTTTTTGTTTCTGTTTTGTCTGTGTCCTGCGAAGTTGTGTTCTGATCCGATTGCTGTACATTAATTTCTGTTTCTTCTGTTTTTTCCGATGACCTTGTGCCCACTATGTTTATAAGTTCAAATTTGGCAAAATCTTTTTCCTCGTGTTTTTCTTCCTTCTTTTCAGTTACCAATTTTCCACCCTGCTGCGTTATGAATTGAGGTTCTGTAGTATCCAGTTCTTCTTGTGCGTCTGTTTCGTTTACTTTCTCCCCATCTTCCTTTTCTAGCTCATTTTTATTCCTTTTAATATAGTGTTTATAAAAGGCGGCGAACTCCTCACTTATTCTGTTAATGATTTTTATTACAGCGTCTAGAGATGAATTGAACAAAATGAGGATACTTGTTAAGGTGAGAAATATTAAAGTTGCTGCTGCTCCTAGTGGAGAAAGATGTTGTCTTAGGAATCTTTGGATAAAGTATCCTGCTAAACCTCCCCCTTCTCCCATAGAACCCTGTTCGTAAGCAGTGCTTTGGGGGAAAAAGAAGTGGATAGTTGCTGCAGTGAGCAGGGTAGCTGATATAAGCCCAAGTAGTGTTCTTAGTTTAACAAAAGACCATTTTATACGTCTTAGTAATACTAAGCCGGTTAGTATAAAGATAAGAGGTATTAGAATAGCTAGCCAACCAAAAAAGATGCTTAATACATTTTTGACACCAATTCCAACAGCCTGTCCAAAAAAAGACAACAGAGAGATAACTCCGAGAAATAAGAGGGTGGTAGCGGTTATTGATTGAGCAGTGTCCTTTTTTAGTTTGAATTTAATTGTTCGCCGCCGCGATCTACGTTTTCTAGCCATAGTAATTAAAGTATGTCACGTGAAGACTTTTTTTGCAATTTTTTTTTAATTATGCTAGTTTTGTATTGCTTCTGTTTGCGGATATTTATTTATTTTATGATAAAATCTCGCCTGCCTACTGGCAAATTACTACTATTTACTTTTCCTCTTGTTTTCTTTGTTATATCAACAGTTGTTTTGATGGGTTCTTGTTTATTTGTGCTTTTTAATCCTTTGAATGTGATTCGTATTGAGCAGCGTATTGTACCTCAAGTGTACGGCGTTTTTTCCGCAAACCCGCCAGTTTATTCTTCTAGTTACGAAAGTTTAATTTATGGTGATGCAAGACCATTAATTGTGAAGCGTTATTTGAGTGCTCGTAAATCACCTTTAGCACCTTATGCCAAGGTGTTAGTAGACACTGCTGACAAATATGGTGTTGACTGGCGGCTGCCTATAGCAATTGCAGGTGCTGAATCCACATTTGGGCGTACATATCCCCCCGGCTCCTATAATTTTTGGGGTTACGGTATTCATGAACGAGGTACTAAGCATTTCAGCTCTTTTGAAGAGGGTATTGAGCGTGTTACCCGCTACCTGAAGGAGGAATACTACGAGCAGGGTTTGGTTACTCCTGAACAGATAATGACAAAATATTGTCCATTATCTATTGATAAAGGGGGTTCCTGGGCTAAAACTGTTAGCTATTTTATGCAAGAATTGAGTACCTTTTAGTGTCCTTCCGTTGGTTAGGAATTCTGTTTCTTAAACCTCAATCAACTCAACCAGAACAATCGGTCTTCTTTTGGTCTCTTCGTAAAAGAATGTTTCCAGTTTGTCGCTGATTTTTCTTCTGAGATACCGCAGGTTTTTTTGCTTTTTTTCTTCTGCTACAGAGGAAGCTACAATTTTTTTTGCTTTATTCATGAGCTGGCCTGCTTCTTTGACGTAAACAAAACCGCGTGAAATTAGTTCTATTTCTCCCGCTACTTTATTTGTTTTGTGTTCTATTGGTATCACCGCTACCAAAATTCCGTCTTTGGCTAGTTGTTGTCTGTCACGCAAAACTACGTTTCCGACATCGCCTACCCCTAAACCGTCAACTAGAATGTTTTGCACTCCGATTTTTCTACCTTTGCGGACAAATGTTTTACTCATTTCCAAGGTTTCCCCTTCTTCTAGTTCGAAGATGTTTTTGGCAGGGTGGCCCATACTCTGCGCGAGTAGAGAATATCTCCGTGCCATAGCAACTGTACCACCAATAGGAACTATGAAGTTTGGTTTGGTAAGTGCTAGCATTAATTTTAGCTCCTCTTGTGAAGCATGGCCGCTGACGTGCAACTCGTCTGTTATTCTGGAATAAAAAACCCGGGCTCCTTGTATGTAGAGATCATCAATGACATCAGTAACGTGTTCTTCACTACCAGGGATGGGGTCGGCGGAAAAAAGGACAATATCACCTTTTTTGATCTGTGCTAGGCGATGCTCACCACTAGCAACTCTGGTTAAGGAGGAGTTGGGCTGCCCTAGTGCTCCGGCAACGATGATTGTTAACTGTTTAGGCGGCACATCCTTTATTTTGTGGGCTTTAACATACATTCCTTTAGGTATGTTCAGGTAATTTAGGCTTTGCGCCACTCGAACGCTTTCATTTAAAGAACGGCCCAAGAAAGCTACTTTCCGGTTGTTTTTTTTAGAGGCGTTTACTGCTTGTTGAATACGGGAGATGTTGGATGAGTATGTTGTTATAAATACTCTAGATTCAGCGTCTCGCATATGTTGTGAAAAGACTTCTTCAATTAGTGTTTCTGAAAGGGTGTACCCTTCTCTTTCTGCACCTAGACAGTCAGAAAGAAGCAAGTGTACCCCTTGTTCTCCGGCTGCTGCTATTTTGGATATATCTGGTGGTGGCCCAGCTGCGGGTGTCCAATCGAATTTATAGTCAGCAGCATGGATGATTTTGCCTAAGGGGGTATTGATGATTAATCCTACTGCATCAGGTATTGAGTGGGTTACGCGGAAGAAATCAAGTTGAAAGTTTCCTAGTTTAATAGGTTTATCTGGTTGAATTTCTATTAACTCCGGTTTTTTTTCTAGGTTGAATTCCTCTAAAGAAGCTTCTACCAAGCCTAATGTCAGTCTTGTTCCATAGATAGGTGGGAAATTCAGTTGAGGTACTATATATGGTATAGCTCCTATATGGTCCTGGTGGCCATGGCTTAATACAATCCCCTTAATTTTCTGCTTTTTGTTCTTTATGGGAGAAATATCGGGAATAATGAGATCTACACCAGGTGTTGCTTCTGTTGGGAAAGCAATACCGCAGTCTACAATTACAATATCATTGCCCTGCTCATAAACATGCATGTTTTTGGTTGCTTTTCCCAAGCCACCAAGAGGGATTAGCTTTAGATAGGTTCTTTTTTTTGTACTCATTATATTAGTCCCAGTTGATTATCAGTTTCCTCGTTTCCTTCGATTTTTTCGAATTCGCTACTGTCTCTTTCCAGCAAGCTCGGAATTTTTAAAAAATCTTTTTCTAAAACCTGGGCTACTGCTTCTGAACGTAAAGCTGCTGCAGGGTGATACAAAGGAAAAATTATTCTGCCCCGTGCTGTAACTGGTTCACCATGTATTTTACTAATAGATGTGTTTTTTATAAAGTGGGTTGTTGCAAATCTTCCTAGGGGAACGATTATCCGGGGGTTAATCAATTTTATTTGCCCCTCTAAGTAGGGTTCGCATGTTCGAACCTCATCTGCCATTGGGTCTCTGTTTTTTGGGGGACGGCACTTGACAATGTTAGTAATAAAAACATCTTCGCGGTCAATATTTGCAATTTTAAACAAGTTATTTAGCAAAGTACCTGCTTTTCCAACGAAAGGACGTCCTGTTTGGTCTTCGTTGTAACCTGGGCATTGTCCAATAAACATAATTTTTGCACTTATATTGCCTTCGCCAGGAACAGCCTGCGTTCGTGTTTTATGTAGCCGACATTGAGTGCATTTTTTAACAGATTCTGCTATTTTTTCTATTAGTTCTTTTTTTCCCATAGTTTCGCGAATACTAAAATCCGTTGGTCTATTTATCTGAGTTTATGGATGAATAAATTACCTGCTGGATGATCTTTTATACAATGAATTCTTTTATATTGTCTTTTGTGATTTCAAATACTTCATTTTCATTACCAGATTCCACAACTTTCCTTGCTACTCTACGGCAGATAGTATTAATAGTTCTGTCAAGGGTCCTTATACCGGCATCGTAGCCTAAGGGTCGGATAATTAGGGACCAAAGTTTGTCATCAATAATAATTTGGTTAGGAGATAAACCGCAAGTTTTTAAAGCTCGTGGTAAAAGGTATTCTTTTCCAATTATGGTTTTCTCCTCATCACTATAAGGTTGCATTTCAATTACCTCTAGTCTATCTAGAACAGCGTTGGCAATATTGCGGGTGCTGTTGCATGTTATTAAAAATAAGACTTCGGAGAGATTGAACGGGAAATTTATATAGTGGTCTGTAAACGCACTGTTTTGCTCGGGATCCAAGAGTTCTAATAGTACACCAGTGATACCTGCTTGAGCATTTTCGGCTACGCGATCAATTTCGTCCAACAAAATAACGGGGTTTCTGCTTTGTGCTTGTCTAAGGCCTTTAATTACAAGTCCGGGTTCGGCTGCCGGTACAGAACGCGGCTCTCCCCGCAGTTGGTTAGCGTTGCCCATACCGCCCATGGCAATACGTACAAATTCTCTATCAAGAGCATCAGCTATGGAATAGGACACTGATGTTTTTCCTGTTCCAGGCAATCCTAGGAAACAGATAACAGTCGAACGTGTGGCTGCTAGCGGTCCGGTGCTGATTTGCATTGTTCCTTTTCTGCGCTCTTCTGTGAGGTTTAGTACTGATATGTATTCCAAAATTCTGGTTTTAACTGCTTCCATCCCGTAGTGACTGGATCCCAGGGTTTTTTCAGCTTGTTCTAGGTTAAGGTTATCATCTGTTCTTTTAGTCCATGGCAACCCTGTTACCCAGTCCACATAAGCTGATATATTTTCATATTCTGTACTGTAGCTACCGAATTGGGCCATTCTTTGCAGGCGGTTTACCATACGGATGGTTTTGGTTTTCAATTCCGGAGGTATGTCTGCTTTTTCTACTTTCTCAAGTAAAACACTAATTTCTTCAAATAGAATTGCTTCTTCTCTGGTTTTCATTTCAATTTTTAATCGCTGTTGTAATATATCGTCTTTCCATTTTCTTTATCAATAACAAATCCAAGACTAAGCTCTTGATCTGGTCGGAACTCATCGGGTATTAGCCAAAGGGTTACTGATTTTCCAAATATGAATATTTGCCCTTTATTGGGTAACTTTCTCTTTGCGCTGTCGAAATTAGGGTCTTGTGCCATTGATAGTTCTGCGTTTTTAATAACATTTTCTATCTGTTTGTGTAAAGATTCTGAATTAGATACAACTAGCAAAGTGTTGTGCATTTTTGGTGTGTATTCTTGGATACCGCTTTCGGTCAGGGGAGATATTAGTTGTTGCACGAATTTCGGGTTTTTTGCTGTTGCTAGAAGTGCACTTTCCGAGGCTTGCTGTACTAGAGCGTATTCCGGTTCTATATATGTTAATGCTTCTTTTATTTCTATGCCAAGAGCTGTTTCTAATTCTGCTAATAATTCTCCTTCAATTTGTGGTAAGTACAAATTAGTATCGTGACCGGTTATTAAAAAGAAATCTATGTTCTGCGGAACAAGCGAAGCGTAATAATTTAGCCATTCTGCTCGTTCGTTGTTGAATGTGATCCGAGGTATGGCAGAGGGTGTTGCTTCCGTTGTTATTGCGTTTCTGGGTTCTGTATCTAGTATACGGGTGCTTAAGTTTTTTAGTTTTAGATGCACATTGTATGTGTATATGAATAACGTTGTGCTGGCTAAAAATATTAGAGCTAGTATTATAAGCCTAATATTGTATTTATTGTCTTTTTTTTCGCTGTTTGATTCAGTTGCTTTTACGGTTTTATTTTTATTTACGGTGTTTTTGCCCCCACCACCGGTATCCTTATGTTTTTCGGTTTTTTCCTCTCGTGGTAATCTAGCACCACAGTTAAAACAGAAGTAAATGTCTTGTTTCTTGTATTCTGTGCCGCATTTGGGGCAGATTATTAGGCGCAGCATATTTATTTATGATTACCCGGCCGTCTGTAATAAGGTTTCTTACCTTTGTCTTTATTCCTTTTTTCCTTGCTGCTGCTTTTTTGTAAGGCCTTTTTAGATAGGTTTATTCGGCCGCGATTATCTATTTCTATAACTTTTACCCGTACAGTATCACCTACTTTAACAGAATCTTCGACCTCTTTTACATAGTAGTGTTCTAACTCGCTTATGGGTATTAGTCCTTCTTTTCCAGGTAAAATTTCCACAAAAGCTCCGAAGTTTTCGACTCTTGTAACCTCTCCTTCGTAAATTTCTCCGACCGTAACTTCGTGAGTTAGTTCTTCCACAATTTTTTTAGCCTTTTCAGCCTGCTCCGGATCTGGTGAGGAAATAAGTACTGTACCGTCGTCTTCCACATCAATGGCTACTCCTGTTTCTTCGATGATAGAGCGAATGACTTTACCACCGCTGCCTATAACTTGTCCGATCTTAGATGGGTCGATTTTAATTCTAGTAATTCTAGGTGCAAATTCCGACAGCTCTCTGCGCGGAGAGCTAATAGCTTTTTGCATTTCTTTTAAAATTTTTAGTCTGGCATCGCGCGCTTGCCGAAAAGTTTCCCTGACAATTTTAATTGTTAATCCTTGATTTTTTACATCGAGCTGTATTGCGGTAATTCCATCTTCAGTTCCTGTTATTTTAAGGTCCATGTCTCCGTAAAAGTCTTCAATAGCATGCATGTCTGTTAATATTTTGTATTTTTTATCCTTCTCGGTAATTAGCCCCATAGCTATACCTGCGACCGGTTTTTTTATTGGGACACCCGCATCCATTAATGAAAGTGACGAGGCGCATGTGGCTGCCATAGAAGTTGAACCAGCAGAGGATGTTACTTCACTTACTAGGCGCATTGCGTAAGGAAATTCCTCTTCATCAGGTATAACAGGTTTTAGCGCTTTTTCTGCTAAAGCACCATGCCCTACCTCTCTTCTTTTAGGTGACCTCAGTGGCCAAACTTGTCCTGTGCTAAAAGGAGGGAAGTAGTAGTGGTGCATGTATCTTTTTGTTTTTTCGCCTAGCATACCCTCGATTAGTTGCTCAAGTGATGTTGATCCGAGTGTTGTGATGTTTATTACTTGGGTTTTTCCTCTTTGGAAAAGGGCAGAACCGTGTGTTCGGGGAAATAGGCCTGTTTCCATAGTCAGCGGTCTGATTTCGTCCATTGCTCTCCCATCTAAGCGTTTATCCTGATTTATTATTAGGCGGCGTATTTCTTTTTTGGTGGCTTCTTCGACTTCCTTGTCCATTTCTGATTTGGAAAGTTTGCCTTCGAATTTCTCGTGGAGAATTTCTTGGAATTCATCCTTTTTCTCATCCACAATCTTGCCTGCCTCTACAATCTTTGGTATAAAGTCCTTTTTTGTGAGTTTTTTTATTTCCTCTCTTGCTTTTTCTTTAGCTTTGTCTTTCTCTTCCTCTGCTAGGATGATTTTTTCTTTTCCTGCAACACTTTGAAGTTCCTCAATTAACTGGATTGTCTGTTTTATACTACTTTGGGCTTTTTCTATGCTGTCAGCAATTAGATCGTCTGGAATTCCTTCTGCTTCTGCATCTAGCATAATTACTTTTTCTTCAGACCCAGCAACAATAATATCCATCTTGCTTGTTTCCAGATCCTTAATCGGCGGATTTAGCACTATTTTTTCAGTTTCTCCTTCTTGCACCAGGCCCATTCTGGCAGCTCCTACTGGTCCGTCCCAAGGAATATCTGAAATAGCTAGTGCGGCAGAGGTAGCAATTAATGAAAGTAAGTCTGGGTCTGAACCCCGGTCTACGGAAACGGGAAGAACGATGATTTGAACATCGTGACGCAACCCTTCTGCAAAAAGAGGGCGGATAGCTCGATCGATCATTCTGTCAGCCAAGATAATTTCGTCACGAGGCGCGCGTTCCCTTTTTACAAAGCGGGAACCTTTAATAATGCCGCCAGCATAAAGACGTTCAATATAATCTACACGCAAAGGGAAGAAATCAATGCCTTCGCGAGGTTCATCTATAGTAGCAGTAGCAAGTACTACAGTGTCGCCCCATTGTGCAATTACTGAGCCGTTTGCCTGTGGTGCTATCTGTCCTGTTTTTAGTGAGAGTTCACGTCCTGAAAGTTCTGTCTTTTTAATAATTTGATCCATTTTTGTTTAGAAAGTTTTTTCTGTAAACCAGCAGAAGTTGTAGGAATTTCTGGAGTTAACTTTATCTATTCTAAAAGTCTATTCCGATTTTTTCAATCACTTTCTGGTACCTATCTTCGTCTTTGTTTCTAAGATACATAAGTAGTCGCCGTCGTTTATTAACAGTTTTTAATAATCCACGGCGCGAATGGTGGTCCTTCTTATGCTCTTTTAAATGATCGGTGAGCTTTTCTATTTTCTTAGCTAGTAACGCGATCTGTATTTCCGGTGAACCTGTGTCACCCTTGTGGATTTTAAATTCATCAATAATATCGCTTTTTTCTTTCTTTTCTAATGCCATAACAGACCAATGATACCAGAAAGAGATAATGATAGGCAAGTACAGCCTTTATATGACACTTGGTTAGCACTAGTTCCAAAATTGTATTGTTTTAGAGGTTTTTTGTAGTTACCTAGTGTAGTATACGACGTTATTTTTTATATTGGTTTATGCTTTCGATGCACTTATTGCTTTTCTGTTTCTTCCCACTTGCCTGTTTCTTTATTGAACTGAAAACCGGCTCGCGGAGATTTATGCTCTGTACTTTCATTTACTGCTTTTTTCTCTTCTTCTTCTTCTTCTTCGTGGTCCTCTGTTTTTTCTGACTTCCCACTCTCAGTGCGCTTTTCACGTTCAATAACTTCAGCAGGTTTTGTTGTTACTAGTTGGTACTCCTCTTCTGAGGCTACTACCTGCATTGCTACGTGGCTGTTACCTGCAAAGAATAAACCTTCTCCAATGTCTGCTGATAGGAGTAGGCTTTTTTCACCTTCAGACAGATTAAATACGTCCGCAACCTGCTCAATTGCTGCAGGGTGTTGTTTCATCAGCAGCTGTATTGATGAGTTGGTAACAATAGCACGCCCGTAATCACTTTTTAAGAAGTCGTCGACATCTTGAGTGATTGTTGTAAGTCCTAGATAGTATTTGCGTCCTCTCTTAGCTATTGAATATAGAAACATAGCGGAGTCTGGATGTGCAATAAGATACCAGGCTTCGTCAACAAGGAGGATTCTCTTTTTAGTTTCTTTTTTAACCTTGTTCCAAATAAAATCGAGAATTATAAACATAGCAATTGGTCTTAAAGCATCTTCTAGGTTACGGACAGAGAAAACAGTAAAGGTGTTTTTGATATTAACATTAGAAGGTTTATCAAATATTCCTGCTAAGGACCCCTTGACAAATCTTTCCAATCTTTCAGCAAGTCCCCGAGCTTCCGTCTCTGGCATACCTAAAAGTACTTTGTACAAGTCTTCCATAATGGGAGGTTCGTTGTCGTGTGTTTCAGGATCTCTGGTTATACCCTTCATGCGGTAGGTGGCGATAAGTGCCCGGTCTAAAATTGCTGATTCCGTGTTTGAAAGATCTTCAAAAATAATACCGAAGAGGGCGTGTAAGGAAAGTATTTTCAAGCTTAGTTCGTCCTCATCTTCACCAGCCACACCAGAAAGGTCGAATGGGTTAATACTGGTTTCGCCGTGAATGGTGAAGTCAATTACATCTCCGCCAACTGCTTCTGCCAGAGGATAGTATTCGTTTTCAGGGTCGATAACAATAACCTCTGTTCCGAATAATAAAGATCGTAGTACTTCTAATTTGATGGCAAAAGATTTACCAGAACCGGATTTACCGAAGACAACTGCGTTGGCGTTTTCTAGTGTAAATCGATCAAAGACAATTAAAGAACCGTTGTGTTCATTAATGCCATAAAGGATTCCCTCGTTAGCGGTGAGCTCGGAAGATGTAAATGGGAAGGTGCTTGCTAGGGAGGTTGTATCCATATTGCGAACTATGTTCAGCTTATCTAAACCTGTGGGTGTTGTAGTTTGGAAACCATCTTCCATTTGGAGGGTGCACTGTTTGGATATAAGCATCAGAGATCCTAGGGTAGATTCTAATCGGGAGGTTACTGCGTCTAACTCTTTTTCCGAGTTGGCAGAAATGGTAATGTAAAACCCGAATTGGAAAAAGCGTTCGACCCCTTTTACCAATTGGTCTTGAAGCTCCTGGGCATCTTCCAAGGCAGCTTGAACAGCTGGATCAACTAGTTTCCCACGGGCTAGATCAGTACGCACTGTAGCTTCCATTTCTGCGAGTTTTCTTTTTAGTTCATTCAATACTTTGTTGGAGGAAACGGGGTAGTAAAACATGGATAGGGTGAGGGTGTGTTCGAAATTGATAACAGGTGCTAGCCAGTTTGCACCGACAAATCGGGGGTATCCGGTTATGAACAATGTCCTAAAATAAGTTTGGCCCATTCTGATGTGATTGAAGTCTGCTTCTATGGATGAGGGTGCTATAACATCTTGGATTTTATTCATACCCTGTCCAAGCTGCTGAGCTGGAGAGACGCTGTCATTTCTTTCTTGTTCTACCTGAGTCTCTTCGCTTGATTTATTTAGTAAGTTATTTAAGGGTAGTTTCATGTTTTTTATTCGATTGCCGGTTCTACAATTGGTGCTGTATATTCCTCTATTCCTAGTTGCAATCTTTCCTCGTAAGCTGAGCTTGGATTGTATATTTCATAGAATAATGTTACTAGTTCCTGCGTAGATAGTTGGTGGGACTCAATGCCTATTTTGCCTAATTGATCTATTAGATGGTCCAGTCGGGGTCCAAGGTCCTGGTTCGCTTTTTCTATTAAGTTTGCCTTATTTTTTATCTCTTTAGGTTTTTTCTCTGATTGACCTAAGAGGTTTTGAATTAAATTATTTTCTTTGACGAATAGAGGTTCACCATAGCGGATAACAATGTAGAAGCTTTTGTTCAGAACTTCTTTTTTAGAAACTAAATTTTCTACAAACTGCAAGTAGGCCTCAATCCTTTTTTTTAGGTGCTTATTTTTCTGTTTTAGCTCAAGTGCTCGTAATGTGTCGATGTAATTTGAAATATCGACCTTTTTAGAGCGTACAATCACTTGGAGTGGGAAAGCTAGGGAATTTAGTAATGATGCATATGCTCCAATCATAGCGTCTTGCTCGCCTTCCGATAGCAGGTCAAAGTTTATAGCGCTACACTGAACTACAAGAGCTACTACCCCGCCTTTCAGGATTAGTAAGCTATCTCGGATATCTACAATGTCAAGATGGTCTTGGGTGCTGGCTTTTGTTTCTGGCATTTTTATTTAGCAATTATCTTCAGTGGGGGAGGCGTCTCCCCTTTTAACTGAGTTTCCATTATACCAAACTTTAAATCATCTCTACTTGTCTTTATCTTGTATTTTCCATTGGGGAGTTTAGTTGTAATGGCGAAATGACCTAATGGATCTGTTTTGAGTGCTCTAACAGGATTACCTTCCTCATCTTCTACAATTATAACAGCATTTGATACAACACTTCCTTGTTTATCTCTTACAACGCCGTGGATGATATTGGGTTCTGCACCAAGTCCGCGGTACTCAACGGCTTTCTCTTCTTTTTTAGCTTTTGCAGGTTTCTTACTCGGTTTTTTTTTCTTTTTCAAAGAGATGCTTCTGGCAATTTCCTGTTCTTGTTTTTCCTTTTCCTTTTCCTTTTCCTTTTCCTCATCTTCCTTTTGTGGTATTTTTTTGCCTCCTTTTTTAAAAAGGCTGTCCTTTTCTTCTTCTAACTGTTTTATTTGTTTCTGGTATAGGTCTGCCATTTGGCTATCTTTCCCACCTGTTTGGGCTTGCTTTAGCCGTTTTCCAAGTATGCTGATTTGTCTTGTTAGCTGATTGATTTTTTCTTGCAGACCTTGCGCTGTTTTTTTTGTCTTTTCGCTAACTATTCTTTCTGTAATTGGCTCTTTATCTTCCTCCACTTCCTTTTCTTCTGGTGCGTAAGGCAATGTATCCACTGCCTTTTCTGTTTTTACTTCCGGTTGTGATGGCTGTTCCTCCCCTTTGTGAAGTGGTGTGGCGAGCTCTTCTGTGCGGTCTTCTTTGATTTTAAATCCTTCAATATCATCCGGTTCTTCCCCCTGAGGCATAATTACTCTTTTTCCTTTTACTGGCATTACTATTTCTCCTTGTATGCGCGGTAGGTTTTTTAGCTTTCTTCCTGGTCTAACGTTGCTTACTGTGGTTACGTACCTTTTCTGTTTGGCTCCTGCGACAGGTATGGTTATTACATTTTCTGATGACCAGTTTACTTCTGCTGCCAATGTAGGTGATTCTTCCAAAGTTACCTTTCTCTTTTTTGCTGATGGTTCTTTTTCCACTGGTTTTGTTACTTCTGGTCTTTCTTGCTCTGCTTTTTCTGCTGTGACTTCTTCTGGTCTTTCGCGTTTGGGAATTTCAATTTTTTTGCTTATTTTCGGTGCGACTCCTTCCGGCAGCGGCTGATCAAAGTTTAAATTATTCAGAAACTGATCTATTTTTAAGTCTAGCTTTGTTTTTTCTTCTTTTTCCTCAAATTCTTCTATAAATCTTTTCAACCGCCACCTTTCGTTCTGGGGGGCGACTGAGTAGGCTTCTTTTCTTAATGAATTTATAAATTCGTCACTGATGAATGTGGGAGCGCTTACTGATCGTTTCCATATTCGTTGTGTTGGGGAAAATACAGAATTAAAAAAACTCCGTATCCACTGATCTGCACGCCGTCCTTCTAGTGGTACAAATGCAGCAATAAGAGTGCACATAGCGAAGAACAACGCCGAGGGCCATTTGAAGTAGAAGGGTGCTCCAGAGCGGAGTAGGAAAAATATTAGTACCCCCCCACCTAGTAGGAAGAAAAATTGCCGTACATTCAAGTCACCAACGAGTTTGAATTCGATTCCCATAACGTGCTGGGGAACGGGGTGTTTCTCTGTAGGCATGTTTATGTCTTAATTTTAGTTGAATATATGACCTTTTCTCAAGAGGATTGTGATTTAGGTTTAATACATTGTTGAAAGAAGCAGTTTTTTACTGATTTGTACAGGGTGGGCAGCACTGCTGCTGGAAGGATGTTGCAATAACCTGCTAAAATACAAGATGAATCCATATGTCTTTTTTGGTGATAAAAGATCTTGTTATTTCAACCCGTCCGCGGCAATGGCTTAAAAACTTGAGCCTTTTTGCGGCAGCAATCTTTTGGGGGGAACTGTTTAATGTTGCAGTTTTTACAAAGACAGTTCTAGGTGTAGCAGTTTTTTGTTTAATTTCTTCGTCAATGTACTTGTTTAATGATGTGGTTGATGCACCTGAGGATAGGAACCACCCTATTAAAAGGAATAGACCTATTGCTGCTGGGCGTATTTCTGTCCCATTTGCTTTGTCTGTAAGTTTTTTACTTTCTCTAACCGCAGCAATCTTTGCATATTTTTTATCTGATTATTTTTTTGTTTTGGTGTTAGGTTACTTTTTTTTGCAAATTGTTTATTCTTTGTATGTAAGATCAGTAATAATTGTTGACGCCATCGCCGTCGCTATAGGGTTCATTATAAGAGTGTATGCGGGTTCTTGGCTAATACCAATACCACTTTCATCTTGGTTAGCTATGGCTACTATTGGGCTATCGCTCGTTATTGCATTTGGTAAAAGGAGAAGTGAAAAAACATTGGCGGAAAGGGTTGAAGCACTAGGTACTAGGGAGACTTTGCAGCAATATCCTAAAAGTCTTTTGGATTCTGTAATTACTATGTCTGCCACTATAGCAGCAATGAGTTATTCTTTGTTTGCTTTCCAAACAGCACCTAGAACTGACTCCATAATTAGTTTAGCTTTGCCACGTACCGTGTCCCAGCCTAAACTAATGATGCTTACTGTCCCTTTGGTTTTGTACGGGTTAGCTAGGTATTTGTATGTTATTTATGAGAAGAAAGAAGGCGAAAGTCCGGAAGATGTGCTTCTTTCTGATAAACCGCTTTTGGCAACTGTTGGTTTGTGGCTGTTTTCTGTTTTGATTATAATTTACGTTCTCTCAGATTAGTATTACAGTAAAATAGGTAACAACAGCTTACTACTTATCTGCTCTTTGAGTAATGCTTCTCAAAGATTGAAGAGTCTGTAGTTTTTTCAGTAATTGCTGCTCTTTGTGGTAAAGGAGCAGAGTTTGGTTTTTTTTATAATTAGTTATTAAGTATGCTAAAAAAATATTTGCATCACTTGCTAAAAACATTATATTGTGCCTTATTTTTTTTCGTTCCTTTGCTTTGGACTCCCTTTACTCGTGAGCTTTTTGAGTTTCCGAAAATGATAGCTGTATACTTCTTTACCGGTTGGATTGTGTTTGTTTTTGTTGTGAAAAGTTTGATACAAGGACGATTGAGTATACGGAGGACTCCTTTAGACGCGCCGATATTATTGTTTGTATTTGTTTACATATTGGCAACGGTTTTTTCTATCCATTTTGAAACCTCTTTTTTTGGTTACTATACCCGCTTTCACGGAGGGCTTTTAAGTCTGTTTTGTTACGTTTTTCTTTTCTATATTTTTGTTTCCGAGTTTAGCAATTTAGAACCGTTTTTGTTTTCTATGTTTTTATCTGCGGGGTTGGTGTCTATTTGGGGGGTACTTGAACATTTTGGTATTGACAAAGATTACTGGGTACAGGATGTCCAGTCGCGTGTATTTTCTACTTTGGGGCAGCCGAATTGGCTTGCCGCATTTCTGGCAATGTTAATTCCTGTTATATTGTGTTGGGGTTTGTATTTTGTAAGAAAAGGTAGATGGAAATATGCTTGCTTTTTGGGTTTCCTTTCTTTTATTTATTATTTATCTTTTTGGTTCGCTTATTCGCTGTCCGGTTTAGCCGGTTTGTTACTCGGTATGATCGTGATGATAGCTTTGTTGAGAACTAGGTTAGACCTTAATCAAAAAAAATATTTAGTGGTTACTATTTTTGCTTTCTTTGTTTTTTCCTGCTTGTTCCCAGGGCTTTTCGAAGCGCGTATTAACCAGATTAAAGATATTCTTGCCAATGAGCTTGCTGTTTTTGCCCAGACAGCTGTTCCCAGTCATTCTGGATCTACAACCAGGATCCGTCTTTTGGTGTGGGGAGGTGCATTACAGACATTTATGTCTCGTCCTGTTCTTGGACATGGACCGGAAACTTTTGCATATTCTTTTTTGCCGCAACGTCCCGCAGGTTTAAACTCAACAGATGAATGGGACTTTCTCTATAATAAGGCACATAACGAATACCTTGACCTTCTTTGCAACACTGGTGTATTAGGCTTGCTTTCTTTTTTAGCTATTGTTGTTGTTGCGTTTGCTTGTTTTGCCAAACGCTCTCTGAAATGGGCCCCGCTGTCGGTTGGCTTTTTTTCAGGTATTGCTGTTTATCTTGCTAGCAATTTTTTTGGTTTCTCTGTTGTTGCGACAGCACTGTTATTTTGGGCCTTTTTGGCTTTCATTGTCGTTTCTGCAGAACAGGACTCTAGTTATCGGCAACTCGAGCTTTCTAGCATGTTACAGCGAGTTATTATTGGTGCATTTATGGTGGTAAGTATTCTGTTTTTTGACTTTTTTGTTTTTAGATCTTTCTGGGCGGATGTTATATATGCCCGCGGTCAGGCTTTGGAAGCAGCTGGTGAGTACCTGTTAGCCTCTGCTGAAATTAATAAAGCGAGCCGGCTGAGACCGACCGAGCCCACTTATTTGCGGGATTTATCCGAAAATTTGGCGAACGCTGCCTTAGTCGCAGGTTCAATAGAAAGTCAACAGTATTTAGCTTCGTGGGCAAGTGATGCAGCACAGCAAGCTTATGCAATAAATCCTTTAAATTCCTTGACTTTAAAGCAGTTAACCAGGGTTTACTATGATTTGGCTTTGGTAGACAGTACTTATGTTTCTAGCGCTCAAAGAGTGGCAAGTGAGATGGTAAGGCTGTCGCCTACGGATGCTAAAGCTTATTACAATTTAGGGTTAGTTTGTATTTTGCAAGGTGCTGACGAAGATGCTAAGGCAGCATTGGAGAAAGCAATAGAGTTGCGTCCTCAGTATACTGAAGCGCGAGAAGTGTTAGACAGTTTGGAAACATTAGAAGAGTTGTAAAAGCGCACTTTATGACTATTGTTCAGTTGTTGAAAATAAGTGAAGTGATATTTGGAGGCCCGAGCCGGATTCGAACCGGCGCATAGGAGTTTTGCAGACTCCCGCCTTACCACTTGGCTATCGGGCCGCTGTGGGTACCAACAGGATTATTTTAGCAGAAACTGCTTGTTAAGACAAAGGATGCAATAGCTTGGGCAGGGATGGGGCTGAAGTTACTGGTATTATTGTTTACTTAGCTAGTATTAGACCCCGCGGAAGTAGCGCTTTCTTTTTCTATTCTCTAGCTCTTGTTCTAGTTCGTTCTTAAATTTTTCTACTTTCTTTGCAACAACTTGTTTAGTTTCGTCTGCCTGCTTTTTGATCGGTTCTGACTTTTCTTCTACGTCTTCTATTATCTCTTCTGCTTTTTCCGAGATGTTGTTCGATATCTTGTCTAGTTGCTTTTTTAACTCTTTGCCCTTTTTATTTAATTTTTTTCTCGTTTCCTTGCCCTCTTCCGGTGCTAAAAGAACACCAAGAGCGCCGCCTACCACAGCTCCTACAAGAAAACCGGTTAGAAAATTACCGCTGTTATTATTTTTACTCATTTATCAGGGCACCCCCTTCACATTAATTTTAAGAATCCTCTTCCTCTTCTTTGCTACCAGTAATGTTTTTAATGTTGTTTAATATATTTTTACCTTTGCTTAGAGCAGTTATTGCTGCGGATGCACCTACTAAAGGTGCTGCAATAGAGGATAAAACACCGTCAACTGTTTCTAGCATACTGTTTAGTTTTGATATAGATGTACGTACTTCGCGGAGGACTAAGACAATGTAAATACCGACAAAAACAATATTCACGGAGAGGACGGCTAAGATAATGATTAAAAGTGTACTGTTGAGATCCATAGGCAGGGTACCTTTTCTATAATTAAATTTAACAATTTAAGTCTAACTGCGTCAAGGCGTAAATTTCCTTTCAACAATCTCTCCTTCCTCACCCAGTACGCCCAGGTCTTCATTGTTAATGATAATGCGGGTTGAACCAGCGTTACCTGTTTTTATATATATTTCTTCGTTAATTGTAAATTCGTTTTCTGCTCCTGACATTAACATTCCTTGGAATAAGACTTGCTCGCCGCTTCTTACTTCCAGCCAAGCAGAATTGGGTTTAGCTTTAATTTCTAAAATTGATTGTGATGTCTGCTGCTCCTGTGCCACTTGCGGTTGTGCCGAGGGGGTTGCCTCGGCGGCGACAGTTCCTTCTTGCTGATCTTCAGGGATAACAAAAACTGTCCGTACAACTTCTTGGTTACTGCCCAAATTGTTTTTTGCGGTAAACACAATAGTGTTTAAGCCTGACGATAGTGCAAGAGGTACACTAAAAGTACCGTCTTGTTTTAAGCTTATTCGTTGCTCATTTATATACAATTCTGCGGTAGGACCTGCTTTCCCGGTTGCCTGGATGTAATTTTCGTTAAGATGCGCATTATCCTGCGGGTAATCTACAACCAGTTTTGGTGGTCCTGTTAATGATCTGTACTGCCAAAAAAGGTAGCTAAAGAAGGCCAAAGAGAGAATGATTATACCTACAATAGTAGCTAGTCCCGGAGTTATTAATTGTTTAGGGTTTTTTAGTGGCTTAGCTGGTAATTGTCTTGCTTCTGGTTTGAATTCTTGTTTGTCGAATTCTCTTCTCCAGAAGGCCAGCAATTCTTCTGGTTTTAGATTCAAGAAGTCGGCATAATTGCGAAGAAAGCCTTTTATATGTACCACAGAATCAAATAGATCATAGTTGCCTTCTTCTAAAGCTTCGAGGAATTTTTTTTGTATTTTTAGTTCTCTTGAAGCTTCCTCAATTTCTATACCTTTTTCACGCCGTGCCTTTTTTAGGATTATTCCTACTTTTTTCATGTTAGGAATAGTATAACACTAGAAAGTAGTGGTGTTAGTAGCTGTCCCTATGGATATATTAGCGGCGCTGTAATAAAGCTGTGTGTTTTGTTGGCCTTTTGCTAGCTGCTTGTATTCCATATACAATTAGAGTGCTATGTTTAAAACTACACATTACAGAGCAGCGCTGCGTTTTTTGTTAATTGGTTCGTTTATTCTTCTTTTGGTATTGCGTGTTCCAAGTATTTTTGAACCCAAGTGGTACGGTGATGAGGGTATCTATGCTGCAGTTGGACATCATTTACGAGCAGGGGGAATGCTGTATAGAGATGCTTGGGATAACAAGCCCCCGTTACTGTACCTGCTTTACATGTTTTTTGATCTTTTTGGTAAATATAATCAAGTGGCAGCGCGGGTCACAAATTTAATTTTCTCTGCTACTACATCGCTCATTTTATTTTTCCTTACTTTAAAAGTAACAGGGAAAAAAGCCTCAGCTGTTTTAGCTGCTGTGTTGAGTAACCTTTTTTTAGCTACGCCAATTTTCGAGGCAAATATTGCAAATGCAGAGAACTTCTTTATTCTGTTTTCCTGTTTAGGAATATTGCTGCTGTGGAACAGGGAAAGACCAGCTCTTTTTTTAGGCGGTGTGTTGTTTTCAATTGCTTTTCTGATAAAAGTGCCTCCAGTATTCGAATTATTTGCTGTTCTCTTTTTTTTCTTAGTGGAGGCGTATGTGGACAATACTCTTTATAAAGATTTTGTAAGCAGATATTGGCTTGCTATTTTAGGGTTTTTAACTCCTTTGTTACTTACATTTATCTACTTTTTGCTTACCGGAACTCTGGGCCAGTTTATTTATTCTGCGTTTCTATTCGGGGTTTCGTACGTTCAGGAACCTTTTGTTAAATGGCTGCTTCCTTCCTTGGTTCCTAATACAATTATTTTTCGTGGGTTACTGTTTGCCTTTTTACTGGGATTTGTTTTCTTGCTGCGCTTACTCGTTAAAATAAATTCGAAAATGTTTTTTGCGTTGGTTTGGGTGATTGCTGCATTTGTAGGGGCAACGCTGTCCTCGCGCGCCTATCCCCATTATCTGCTTCAGGTTATACCCGCTGTTTCTTTATTAGTTGGTGTTAGCTTTACATCTAAATTTTATCTGCGCAATTTCGCAATGTCTTTGTTAGTTGTTTTCCTTTTGTTTAATGTATTTACAGGATGGGGAAAGTTAAGTAGTGTAATGCCTTCTGGTTATTACCGTCTTTTTTTGGATAAGTGGGCGGGTCGTATTTCTCAACAGGAGTTTAATGACTGTTTTGACCCTTCTGTAAATGATATAGCTGAAATTAAGAGAATGCTTGCTTCGCATTACTCTGAGATTGACCGCGTTTTCGTTTTTGCTAATGTACCTTGGATTTATGATATAGCAAATGTTTTGTCTCCTGTTCGTTTTTTTTCTGCTTACCATGTGTTTTGGCGTGCTTGGAATACAGAACGAGCTCTGCAGGATTTGAGGAAAGAACCTCCGGAGCTAATTATTATACAAGATGATATTGGAGTGCCAGAAGTTCTGAATGATTTTGTACACGATTACTACGCATTGTCCCGTTCATGGGATTTTTATGATTTTTATCTGCTCTGTAATTGAAAAGTCTTTTTGAGAGTGTATATGTGTATACTAGTTTAGTTGTTATACTAATCGGAAAGAAAAATATTAAATTTATTGCTGAAAAATATGAAAAAAGTTAATTTTATGTTAGCAAGGTTGTTGTCCCCAAAGAGGATGTACGCTCGAATTACAGGGCGGCGTAGAACTACTTCTTTGTTGAAGATAGTGGATATGTGGAAACTGGGTCGTTTAATCACTTTGGTACTAAGTATCTCTGTTTCTCTCTTCGCTTTAATAATTTTTGCTTTGGTGTATGCCAGACTCCCGGATAAGGTACCCTTGTTTTACAGTTTAGTGTGGGGTTCGCAGCGTTTGATATCTAAACAAATTCTTTTTTGTTTACCATTATTATCCTTATTATTTACAATACTGAATATTAGTTTAGCTAATGTTATTAAATCTTGCTCTTTGGAAAACCAGCCGGCCAAAGTTTATTGGCTACCCCTTGTTTTGGCAGTTCTTACAGCCTTTCTGTTGAATTTAGGAGGGGTTTTCTCTGCAAGTATTGCTACACCTCCCGGTAATCTATTTGATCTTGGTATGTCAGGTAAGGAAATAACAGGTTCATATATTTCTGTTATTGCTCTCCCGTTTTTGACAGCTTTAATTGTATCGGCGCTAGCAACACCGGTGGTTATGCAGCTTTGTCGCTATTTAAAGATTATTGATAGTCCGCAGCGTAAGCACCCTGCTATTCTGCATAGTAAACCTGTCCCACGCGCAGGAGCTCTGCCAGTTTTTTTAGGGATATTGGTTAGTAGTGCTTTATTCCTGAGTTTTGGTAAGGATGTTGTAGGGACTTTGCTTGCGGCTGGTATAGCAATTTTGGTTGGAGTAATTGATGATCGCTGGGATATTAACCCTTATATACGGTTTGTTAGTCAGATTTTTTTAGTACTTGTTATTATAGCTTCCGGTATTGGGATAACCTTTATTAATAATCCTTTAAATGGCGTTATTCGGTTAGATCAAATTGATATACCACTCAATTTGTTTGGAGAACATCATATTTTGCTACCCGCAGATCTGATAACTGCTTTTTGGATTATTTTTGTAGCTAATATGATTTCCTGGTCGAACGGTGTTGATGGTCAGTTTCCAGGTATTGTAAGTGTTGCCTCTGTTGTGATTGGGCTTTTATCTCTTCGTTATGTAGGGCATGAACCTGCTCAAATAGTTCCAGCAAAGATTGCTTTTGCCACGACAGGTGCAATTTTAGGAACTGTTCCTTTTGTTTGGCATCCTGCGCGAATTTTTTACGGATTTGGTGCAACTAGTTTAGGGGTTATACTGGCAGTGTTATCTATAATGACAGGGGCCAAAGTTGCTACTGCTGTTCTAATTTTATTGGTTCCTATTTTGGATTCTGTAGCAGCTGTTTCAAGAAGAATCTTGAAGGGACAGTCCCCGTTTTGGGGAGACAGTGAGCACTTACACCACCATCTCCTTAACAGAGGCTGGAGCCAGAGCCAAGTGGCGCTTTTTTATTGGTTATTGACTGGTATCTGTGGCGCGGTGGCTCTGTTAACAGCTGGTAAATCAAAAGCACTGGCTATATTAAGCGGTGGGACTTTGGTTGGTTTGTTGTTAGTCCTTTTTAATTTTGCTGGTTTTCTAAAGCCTGGGCAAAAATAATTAAACGATTAGTGCGTAGTCCAGGTGGTACACAAGTAAATAGCACTAGCTCTGTTTGGTTCAGAGCTGCTTCTTTGCTAATTACTTCCCAGAGGTCTTTTGGTTTTACAACCTCTTTTTTCTCAACGCTATATTTATAGTTTTTGTTTTGGAAGTTAACTTCTATCTCGTCTCCAGTCTGTAGTTTTGGTAAGCCAGTGAAGTAAGTTCTAGGATCTTTGGAGTTAAAAAAAAGAGGTGATACTGAGTGACCGGAAACAACTATTGGTATTTTTAGTTGTGAAGCAGAGGTTTGGCCGGAGCCCGGTAATGCAGTTCCTTTAATATGGATGAGGTTTTGGTCCGGTGCTTTTGTGCTGTTGGTTTCTACCGGAACTTCCTCCAGTTCAATTTTAGGTATTGAAAGGTAGAAAAATGGAGGAGGCGGTGTTTGCGGCTCCTCTAAGATTAGCAAATCCCTGCGTTGGTCCCAGAAAGTTGTATAAGCACCGGCAACAGGATTGACTAGGTTTTGTTGAGCTCTGTACTGCCAAAGCGGTATTATCAATTGTGAAGCTAAAATATATACAGCAATAGCAAATGTCGCGGTGGGGATGATTTTGTTTCTGAAATTCATTTTAAATTGTTTGGTTTAAGCGATTCTAATTGTAACTCTATATTTGAAATTCAAAGTTCCTAACAACTTCTGAGTAAATGAGCACGTCGATGTTTTAAATATTTATCCTCTTTTACATATTTTCTCAATAAGCAAATGTAGCAGCAGCTCCGCATCCGTACCTGTTTTCATACCGATGTCAGCTTTCTCTAATTCCTTGTAAATACCTAAAAGCTCTTTCTCTGTGAAATTGCTAGTCTGTGAGGTTATTTTTTTCTTAGCATATGGATGGGAGGGAATTAGTTTTTTAGCATTCCACTTAACTGCCATCATCTTTCTAAATAAACCAATTATTCTGTTCAGAATGTAAATTGGGTGTTCTCCGTTCTCTTGGAGCTGCTGTAATTGAATGTAAGCAGCTTTTTTATTTCTATTACCTAAGCTGTCTAAGAAATCAAATATATCTTTGCTATTATTATAACCTTTAAAATACAAGACCTCCCCCCTTTTTTTAGTTAGTTGCAGTAAGGTATCTGATTTCGGTATTTTTTTTTCGTACCATATAATAATATGGTTTTCTCGATCAATAAACTTGAGCTGCTCCATTAATTCTCTGCTGAATTTTTTTGTCCATCTACCTCTTTTTTCTAGCACAACCAGTCTTTTGGGGTTAAACATACCTTTAGCTCCACCTGCTTGTGCTATCTCTTCCAGGTTTTCTTCGTCAATGGTAGTTATTGCTTCGGGCGGAAACCCTGCCTTTTTGGTGGTTAGTGCTGCGCGGCTAGATGATAGATCTTTGCCATGGATGATTGTGATCATGATTGTATTGAATAGTGTTCTGCTTTTTTCCTGTTGGTTTTAAATTATAAATTAGAAATATTTCGAAATTCTTGCTTCAGGTTTATTTGAATTTTTGGTTTTGTTGCTTAGTACTTATTTGCAATTAAAGATATTAGATTTACGACCTTGAACCTCTTTGTTACAGCCTTTGTTTTAATGCTTCTATTCCTGCCAAGGTTCCTTTACCCATATACTCCAGCATTGCTCCCCCTCCAGAACACACCCAATCTATACTTTTTAGCAGATTAAATTTGTTTAATGCTGAAATAGTATCTCCTCCGCCGACTATTGTGTAAGCACTGCTATCTGCTACAGCTTGGGCAATAGTTTTTGTTCCTTGTTGGTAGGTTGGATTTTCGAACTTGCCCAAAGGACCTCCCCAGATAATGGTCCCTGCATGCTTTAGTCCTTCAATGTAGTCTTGCGCAGTCTGCGGTCCAATATCGTAAGCACCTACATAGTCTTTGGGAAATATTACTTTAGGATTTTTTTCAAGTGACTTTTCAAACATAAGTTTGCCGCCTAATAATATATGATCTACGAGAGGAGTTAATTCTTGGATTGCTTTCGATTTGCTTTCCACTTTTGCACCGCCGATAATAGCAATTACTGGTCTTTTAGGATTTTTGCGCGCTTTGTTTAGCATTTTAAGCTCTTTTATTAAGTGGTTGCCTGCGTAAGAATGTATGAATTGGGGAATTTTGGTAATGGATGCGTATTGATGGTGACTGGTGCTAAAGCAATCATTAACGTACATGTCCGCTAGGGTAGCTAACTGCCGGGCAAACTCTTTGCTGTTTTCTGGTTCACCAGTGTGGAATTTTAGGTTTTCTAGCAGGACTATTTCTCCCGGCTCCATTTCTTGGACAGTTTGCTGAACAGCAGTTCCCAGGCAATCGTCTATTTTGTAAACAAGAACTTCCTGGTCGTTTAATAATCTGCTCAGTTCTTCTGCGACCGGATCCATGCGCAGCTCTTCAACTACCCGCCCCCCTGGTCTATCTAAATGCCCTATCAGAACTGTTTTAGCTTGGTTCTTAACAAGATAGTTAATGGTTGGCAAGGCGCGGCGGAGGCGGTAGTTGTCGGCGACTGTTCCATCTTTTGTAAGAGGAACATCCAAGTCAGCGCGGACAAGGACTGTTTTGTTAGCAAGGGCGTCCGGTGATAGATCTGTAATAACAGGGAGTGGTGACTTTTTAGGCATTGGGGGTATTTTAACATTTTATACAATCTTGGTTTTATGCCCTTTCCTGTTCACAAGACTCTGTTAACTTATTGGCTTACTGTTTTCTTGTACGGCAAAAGCTAGTTGTGGTTGTATAATAGGGTGCTTATTGTTTATACTATACCCACTGCAATGACATCAAAAGATATTCGCAAGATTTTTTTAGATTTCTTTAAGAAGCGTGATCATATAGAGATTCCTTCTTCTTCTTTAGTTCCTGAAAGAGACCCTACCTTGCTGTTTATTAATTCAGGAATGGCGCCGCTTAAAGATTATTTTCTTGGTCGGCGGCATCCTCCGGCACAGCGGCTTTGTAATGTTCAGCGTTGTTTAAGAACAGTTGATATTGAAAAAGTGGGCCCTTCCTCCGCGACGCTCTCTTTTTTTGAGATGATGGGTACTTGGTCGATTGGTGATTATTTCTCTAAAATTGCAATTAAGCTTGCGTGGGAGCTTTTAACAGAGGAGTTTGACTTTGAAGAAACCAGGTTATGGGCGACTGTCTTTGCTGGTAGTGACGAGATTCCTAGAGATACAGATTCTCTAGAGGATTGGCAAGAGGTTGGACTCCCTAAAGAGCGCATTGTAGAGCTTCCAGCGGAAGATAATCTTTGGGTCAGTGGCCCTGTGGGCCCGTTTGGCCCGTGTACTGAAATTTACTATGATCGCGGAGAGGAGTTTGGTTGCGGTAAACCTGGCTGTAAACCTGGATGCGAATGCGAGCGCTTTTTAGAATTGTGGAATCCAGGTGTTTTTATGGTTTATAACCGTAAAGAAGATGGTACATTTGAAGAATTACCAATGAAAAGTGTGGATACAGGTGCTGGTTTGGAGCGTTTTGCAACTGTACTGCAAAACAAGGATTCCGTATATGAAATTGATCTTTTAACCCCAATTTATAAGGTGGTGGAGTCACTTGCTGGGGTTGGTGCTCACCGCGATTTAAAGGTTTCCGAACGTATTATTACTGACCATTCGCGTGCTATTGCTTTTCTTATTGCTGATGGTGTAGTCCCTTCTAATAAAGACCGCGGCTATGTGCTTAGGAGAATTATCCGCCGTGCTTATAGACACGGAAAGCTTTTGAATATCGGGGGGGCTTTTTTAGGTCAGCCGGTAGAAAAGGTTGTTGAGGTTATGGGTGATGAATATCCTTACTTGGAAGAGAATTTATTGAAAATAAAGCAAATTGTTCAGGAAGAAGAGCGATCTTTTGAACAAACACTGAGTACGGGTTTGAAGGAGCTTGAGAAACGATTAGCTGGTTTGGATGAAGGTGAAGAAGTGTTTCCGGGAGAGGTTGCTTTTGAGCTATACGATACCTACGGGTTTCCCTTGGATCTTACTGTTGAAATTGCAAAGGAGGCTGGTTTGGAAGTTGATGAGGGGGGCTTCCAAAAAGAATTGAAAAAACAACGGCAACGGTCTCGTGCTGCTCAAAAAGATAGATCTTTTACCCCTGAGCAAATAGCTCCTTTGCACACAGCAACACATTTGATGAATGAAGCCCTTCGCAGAGTTTTAGGTAGTGATGTACACCAAGCAGGTCAGAACTTAACACCGGAAAGGCTGCGTTTTGATTTTACTTTTGATAGGAAGTTGGCGGATGAAGAAATAAAAGAAGTAGAAGATATAGTTAACGAACAGATTGAGAAAGATTTTCCTGTTGTTTGTACTGAAACAACTTTTGAAGATGCTGTAGCATCCGGTGCAGAAGCACTTTTTGAGGAAAAATATAAAGGGGCAGATACAGTAACTTTGTATTCTATTGGTGATTTTTCCAAAGAGTTGTGTGCGGGTCCACATGTGAAAAGAACTGGGGAGTTGGGGGAATTTAAAGTTATTAAGCAAGAATCAGTAGGAAGTGGAGTGCGGCGTATAAAAGCAACTTTATTGTAGAATTACTTCCATGTTAAGCCTGCCATTTTTTAAGAAAGCTAATTTAGAAGACAGCCCCTGGGCTGTTATTGATTTGTCTCCGGATCGCGTATCTGCCCTGGTTTTTAAAAATTCAGGACAAAATATTGAGGTTTTGGGTGTGGGATATGCTCCGCAGAGAACCTCCGATATGCGTAGCGGTGTTATTGCGGATTTGTCGGCTGTTGCACAAAATTCTAGGGCAGCTTTAGACCAGGCGGTTTACAGCCAGGGGATAGATTACCCGCAAAAAGCTGTACTGGGGACAGGAGCAGAGATAATTCGTCATGTTACAGTTAAGGCCCGTGTAAATCGTAAAGAAAGCGAGCAACCGATTACTGAGGAAGAATGGAAGAAGATTGAGACTCGGTTAACTGTTGCTGCGGCACAGAAGTGTTTAGAAGAGGTGGTGCAAGAAACAGGTCAGCAAAATATAAAGCTGGAGGAACTCGCTACTTGGTTTAGTCATGTGCTTTTAGATGGGTTTGAGATTACCAACCCGGTTGGGTTTAGGGGAAGTGTTTTGGAAGTGGCTCTTTTTTACCAGGCCGGTGTAAAAACTCACCTTTCAGCTGTTAGTTCGGTTGCCTCTTTTCTTAAATTTAGAAAAGTATTTATTACAGATACCAACACCCCTCTGTTGTTGAATGACTATCGCGATCAGATTTTTGTTAATGATCGGGGTTCAACTACAGAAGTGACTGTGCAAATTAACCGTGCTATTATAGGTACAAAAGTTATTCCTTTGGGGAGTTCTCATTTAAGAAAAGAGAACGGAGATTTGTTAGATTGGTGGGCATCCAGTTTAGAGTTAGCTTTAGAAGGGTTTAATGCTTCTTCTTATCCGTTTAGGTTTGTCTTGGTAACTGATTCGGATATCGAGTTGCCGCTCCGTAATAAACTAGCTGAGTTTGCACGGGAAGATACTTTGCCTATTCAGCAAGAAGGTGCGGTTGAAGAGGTTAGAACGCTGGACCCTGAGGAAATGGTGGACCGCAGTGGTAAGCTTGGAAAAGTGCCACCCACACTTTTTGGACTAATGGACTTTGCTTTATTTAAATCTAATGGCTGATATTTATCTAACCCCTGATGACAATGTTGTTGATGTTTTGAAGGCTATTCGTGAACAGGATGAACAAGGGATTCGTGTTTTTATTCCTGTCGGGTCGCCTCTTCTAGATAAGCAGTTCAATTTACAATTAATTACACGGGAAGCTGAAAATATGGGAAAGAAGATTGCTTTTGGATCTAAGGATGCGAAAGTGCGTGAGATGCTAGGTGTTTCTGATTCGGCTAGTAAGGAGGCGGAGGTTGAAACTAGTGAGGAAGAGGATCGGTTTGGATTTGTAGATGGCGATATTGCTGCTCAGAATCCTGAGGTAGGCTCTCCTGTTCCAAATGATAGTGTCGGTTTTATGTTTAAGTTTAAGAAATTTCTCCCTAATTTAAATTTAAGTTTTCTCTCCGGTTCAACATTAAGGCATAAGAAGTTTATTATTCCATTATCTATTTTTGGCGGTGTAGTTTTAATTGGGGTTGTGCTTTTTGCTTTTTTCTTTGTTGTTCCTAGGGCAACTATCACGCTTTATGTTAATTCGGAGCAGATTGTAAAAACTGTTGATATACTTGCATCTAGCAGTGCTTCTACAACTTTAGTTGACCAAAAAATAATACCAGCAAGGAAGCTTAGTGTGCAGAAAGAAGGTACAAAAATTGCTAAAGCTACTGGTGAGGCTTTAGTCGGCGAAAAGGCTCGGGGGACGGTTACAATATATAACCAAACAGATCAGGAAAAGAATTTAGATCGGGGAACTGGTTTAGGAGCGGAAGATTTACAGTTTGTGCTTGCAAGCAGTGCCTCTGTTGAGCCACAAACAATGTCATCTACACAGAGCGCAGAAGGGCAGCTAACAGTTACTTATACAGCGGGGAGAACAAATGTAGGTATTATTGCGGCTGATCTTGGTGATCAGTATAATCTTTCGGCAGGCACTGAATTCTTGGTAGCTTCTTTCAGTAAAGACAGCGTTTATGCTAAGAATGACGAAGCTTTAAGTGGCGGTTTTTCAAAGAAAGTTACTACTGTTAGTGAGCAGGATGTACAGGCAATAACTGAGTCTCTGACCCGCGATTTAGAGCAGGCAGCGTACAGTGAGTTAGATTTAGAGCTGCCTGCAGGGTACACTGTTCCACAGGGTGTTTTAAGTAGTACAGTTCTTTCAAGCAACCTTAGTAAAGGGGTTGGTGAGGAGGCTGATGAAGTAAGATTACAAATGTCTGTTGAATCATCCGCATTAGCTTATTCAGTAGATACTTATGAGGAAGTACTAAGAGCTTACTTGGAAAGTAAGATACCTGAAAACTATGCTTTGAAAGAGGACAGCGTTCAATTTGCGCTTTTGGATGCAAAGAGAGATGGGGATGATTTAATTATTACTGCTAAAGTTAAAGCACATTTGGTACCGTCTCTTGATCTTGAGCAGATCAAGTATGACTTAGCGGGGTCAAAAGTTTCATCTGCGCATACCTATCTTACTGCTCTACCTAACGTTACGCAAGTAAATATTGGTATGTGGCCTGTCCTCCCCTCTCCATTCCGCTTTTTACCTAAGAGGGCGGAAAATATTAAAGTCGAGTTTGGAGTGAAATAGTTTAATGTATATTTTAGGTATAGATTACGGGGAAAAGAATATTGGTTTAGCATACTCACGAGGAGAGTTAGCTGTTCCTACTAAAGTTGTTCATAATGTAGAGGATGTTGTCCGATTTGTTGCTCAACATAATATTGAAAAAATTGTAGTTGGTTTACCACTGAATCCCGAGGGTAAAGAGGGTTTTCAGGCAAGAAAAGTTCGTGATTTTGTAAAGCATCTTCGGGTGTTGCTGAGAGGCAAAGTTGAAATAGTTTATCAGAACGAGAGATTTACTACCGATGAGGCTTTGAGGAAATTGGAACAGCAAGAATTAAGTAAAAAGAAAGCAGAGAAGAAGCTGGATGCTGTTGCAGCTGGTTTGGTTTTACAAGATTATCTGGATGCTGGGAGAAGTGATCCGGCAGTCAAAAATTAGGAGGAAGAGTAACATTTTAATATATGGATAAGAGAATTATTTTTAAAATATCGGTTGCGGTACTTTTGCCTTTTTCCTCTACACTTATTTGGTGGATAGTTGGTAGCGTTTTGCAGCAGTACCCTTTAACTTCGCAAGCGACTGTGTTTTCTCTTATAATTTTTTTGCTTTCGTTATTTTGTTATCTTTCTCTATTCTGTCTAGTTGCTACTTTTTTTGGAAAACCCTTTCTTATTTTTGCGATGGCTGCTGTTGGCTGTCTTCCGCTTTTTCTAGTAGTGCCGCAAATTTTGCCGTTTATTGCAACTGTATTCCTGTTTTCCTTATTGCAGGGTTTTGCAATGTTGCGGCTTAAAAGTAGATTGACGTTATTTACAAAGATTAAAATTGGTGAGATATATAGCTCTTTTTTGAAATTTACATTTATCCTTTTTTCAGCTCTTTTGTGTGTTAGCTTTTATTTCTTTTATGTTCCACGAGTGCCGGAAAGAGTTTATCTACCAGAGCGTGCGTTTGAAACTATAATAGAAAGAATGCTTTCTCTCTTTGGTCGGGGTTTGCAACTGCCTACAGAAGGCGATCCACAGCAAAATCTTGATTGGCTTGTCCAGGAGAGCAGAGAAGAGAACGTCGGAGAGAGGATACCGGAACATATTCTTTTCTTGTTAGGTGGGAGAAGTGTTTCTCCTGAATCTTTGCGTGACTTTTTGAGTCAACAGCAAGCAAATGGAGGTCTGCAGTTGGGTATTTCGGAACTGCGGTCGCAGTTGGAAGATGAGTTGAATAGCGTACTTGCACCCTATCTGAGGTTTTTCCCAATGATCTTTGCAACATCTCTTTTTCTAATTCTAAGACTTAGTGCTTCTTTAATTGTATTTATGGCAGTTTGTTTCTTAAATGTAGTGATTAAGGTACTGAAAAAAACAGGTTTGGTAGAGGTTTTTACAGAGACGGTTGAGGCTGAAAGGATGCGGATATAATTACTAATTGTTACTTTCTAAGTTTAAATTGTGTGGTTGTGTAATTGAAAATAGTAATAGATGCCGCACAAAAGGGCATGGTGTGAACGATTCTCCTCAGTAGCTAGGCTTATTAATGATAACCTCTTTAGTATTTGGCAGTTACACTTTCTCCGTCACTCTGTACTCCATGTATTTACCCAGCATTAGCCTCGTGTGAGCTTCTAGAGCAGGCAAGGTTGCGAAGAAGAACCCGACTAATGGCATAAGAACAAATTCTAGGGGCATTAGCCAGGTACGTATTCTTGATATATTTTCTGGCCTTTCTGGGCGTTGCTTGAAATCTATATACATTATTATGGCTAGGAAGATGAAACACGTGGTCATAATTATTGATGATAGTTTAGCTATTCTAAAGCCAAGAATAGTTTGCGAAAATTTGGGATTAAGTAACAGCGGTATGTTCATTCCCAACGTGATTACGAACCAGTGCACCGGCCATAAAATATGATCCATTAACATTTTGAAAGTGCGGATCGTTTTGTCCCAAAACGAAACGTCAGGAGCGGTGAAGTAACGGATTATTACATAAGGATCGTCAGATACCCCCCAAGCCCATCTTTTGACTTGCTCGTACAGATTGATGAATGTTTGCCATGTGGTTTCGGCTTGAGCAGCATCCTGGTGGATAGGGAGGAAAATTGGTTCTACTTCAACCTCGCCCTTGAGTTTAAAGAAGCTTTTAAAGAAAATTCTCCAATCTTCGGGTATAACATCTGTATCCCAGTAACCTATTCTATCAATCATTTTAAGGCTGGTGGTGTAGGTTGAGTAATTAATTAACCGATCTTTTCTTGCTAGTTGGGATAATTGGTTGACTGTATTGAATGTGGATACAACACGTACGGGTGCGGGTATTTCCCAAACATTGTTGTAGAAGAGTACTGCGCCCTGAAAAAATTTTCTGTGTCTTTTTTTATCTTGTAAAAATTTGTATGTGATGTATGAAAAATATTTAGGGTGCAGTTGCGAATCTACATCGATTGGTGTTATTGTTACCCAGTTAATGTCGTACCCCCGTTTATCGATTGTTTCCTTTTTAGCGATTTTAGAAGCCCAAGCCATGTTTGCAGATTTACCCTTGACTTCCCCGGGAATATTGGGGTGTACTGTAACAAAAAAGTTACCAAAAACACCTTCAAAATCGTTTTTTAGGTTTTGCGCTTTTTTTGCGGCTTCGGGGAATCGGCCTTCTGCTGCTACTACTACTGTCAATCGGCTTAATGGGTAGGTTTGCTCGGTTAGTTTTTTAATTGTTCTTTTTAAGATGTAGGTTGGTTCTTTTGCAGTGACAATAATGGCAATATGGTGAGTTTCTTCGAAATTTGGTAATGATTTAGCCATTTTTAGCCAGTCCGTCTTTTCTGCTTTTTTCAGTTTGTGATGAGCGTAAAAAGCACCTATAGAGATGACTGTGGAACGGTATAGCCAGTAAATATTGTAGAGGAGTACAAAAAACGCAACCCATACTGGGATAAAAAAACTGCCAACAAAAGGGAATATGATTAATGACCAGGATATTAATCCTGGTAGGAGTTCCAATGTTCTAGTAATTTTTTGTTCGTGTTTTTTTATTTTTCTTCTAATCATTTTTCTACTGTTTGATTATGTTCCATATTTTTATCAATCTTGTGTGTTTTCTGATGCGGGGGAGGTTCTCCAAGCATTTTTTAGTTTGTTGAATGCGGCAGGAATTTCTTTAAGCATGTCTATTTTTAGTAACCAAGCAACAAAGAGGTAAACAGCTGTCCCAACTACTCCAACTAAAAGTGTTAGAAGAATCAAGTTTTTTGTGTAGCGAGTATCCAGTACATAGGCTTCAAACCTTTCCGGCAGTGTAAAATGGCCGAGAAAGCTGAGATTTTTATCCCAGGCAGAGCGGTCCAGTATTTTAAGTAGGATATACATTATTCCTCCAGAGGTGAGTGCTGCCGTCGCTGTTTTGTAAGAAAAGATGAGGAAGCTGTTCCAAACAGGTTTTCGGAACTGTTTGTTAATAAACCAGAGTAAAGTAAGCGAATTGAAAATACTGCCTAGTGAGAAGGAGAGAGCAAGGCTCCATACTGGAAGTTTGAGGATAAAAACAAAGGTTAGACTTAATATAATGTTGAGAATAATGCTTATAATACTAATGATTACTGGGGTTTTGGTGTTATGTAAAGCATAGAATGCCCGCCTTAGTATGTGAGAGATACTTTGGGAAGGTATTGAAATTGAAAAAAAAGCGACAGTGTATCCTGTAAGGACTGTTGATTCCCAGCTAAATCTGTCTGCACCAAATGCTAGCCGTACTGCTGGGATGCGCAGTACAAGTAGTGCTGCTGCGCTAGGTACGGTAAGGAATATAAGCATTTTAAGTGCGTACATTAAGGTATGTTGAAACTTTTCTTGATTACCTTCGCTAGCATATCTAGATAGATTTGGCAGGCAGGCTTTGCCTATTGCAAGGCCAAAAAGCCCAACAGGAATTAACTGAAGGTGGTTTGCGAAATTGAGGTAAGCAACAGCACTTGCGGATATTAGCGAGGTTAAGAAAACATCTGCAGTATGCGAAAGTTCGCTTACTGCCAAGCCAATTGTTCTCGGTACCATTAAAAAAACAACAGTTTTAACACCTGGAAAATCTACGTTAAATGACGGTTTTAGCCGTAGGCCGAGGGAGTGCGCTAACGGAATTTGTACAGCTAAATGCAGGAAAGCGCCTACTACTACACCAATAGCAGGAGCGTAGATACCAACTTTGTTTGCAAACAAGACGGTGCAACTAATAATTCCAAGGTTGTATAAAAGAGGCGCAATAGCAGGTATTGTAAACCTGCGAAGTGATTCAAGAATACTAGTTAAAAAGGTCGAAAAAACGAAAAAGAGTTGGGCGGTTAACATAATTCTTGTTAAGTTGGCCATCAATTGGATCTGCTCGGTTGAAAATCCGGGTGCTATTAGTGAGGAGAGTGGCCGGGCAAAAATTAAAATAACTATAGCCAGCATGCTAAAAACTGCTGTGCCTAATGTTATACATATGTTTGCTAACTTTGCTGCTTCTTCGGATACAATAGTGTGTCCCTGTTTTAGTTTGGAGCAGAATACGGGTATAAAGGCAGAAGATAGCGCTCCCCAAACCACAAGCTGGAAGATTGTGTCTGGGAGTCTAAATGCTGCAAAATAAACTCCTAGTTCATCGACTGGCAGGAATGTAGTAAGTGTGCGGTCTCTTAGTAGCCCTAAAAACCGAGAAGCAAGAATGGTAGTCATTAATACAATAGCAGCGGAAGTAACGGTTCTTTGTTCTTTAATGATGGCGTCCCGACCGTTTTTAAATAATGATTTTGGAGTCACGGAGTTGAGTATAGCATAACAAATATGGTTAATGTTGTGCATATTATTGCTGTGGTCCCTTTTGTTTTGGTTCTTTTTGGATATTTCTGGTAACCAGAGCGATTGACGCCTTTCAGAAAGACCTCCCGAAAATTAAAATGGGTAAGTTCGTTAATAGACTAGGTTTTGAAAATTGGAAATTGTGCAACCGGATCTTTTTGAATTTAATCTGTTTCTGTCTTGTGTTTTGCAAGCTTATTGTGTTATTATTGCTCGGCAATGCCAGTTACAGAACAAGCAAAACGCGCTTTGAGGAAGGATCAGCGTCGAACAAAGATCAACGCTAAATGGCGGAGAGCCTACAAAGAGGCGGTTAAGGAGATGCGCCAAAACCCTACGCAGGAAAATTTAGAAAAAGCACAGTCGGTTTTAGACCGCAGTGCGCGCAGGAATGTAATTCATGATAATAAAGCAGCGCGACTGAAATCACGTCTCACAAGTCTCTTGACAAAGAAGGAATAATACTTCTATACTAGAAAAGTAAAGGAATATCTGCCCTATGGCGTCAATTTTACCGCAAGATACTCAACCAAATACTGAAGGCACCGTGCTCGCAGAAGCTACTCCTTCTGCAGCAACGGAATCTGCTGATACAGCAGTGACAGGACCAACTCTTTTTCTGATCTCTACAGCTGTTATATTGATTGCCTTTTCTCTTCTTCGGTTAGTTCCACTTTATAGGAAAGCTTCAACCTAAGTCTTTTATTATAAGTATTAAGTATTACTTTTGTTACTTATTTTGTTTTTATTTGTGTATTTATTTGTATCTTTGCTGGTTCACGTATTTGTTGAACTGTCTATTGGTTGATCCGCTGTATTTTTTTGCTGTGTACATAATGCGGGGTTCGACTTTATCCGATAGCTTAAGTAGCGTATTCAATGGCGGACGTAACGTATTGTTCGCCTGGTTTCGCGTTTTTTAATTTAGTACCTTTAGTTTATACATCCGCTTTTTCCGCAAACGCTTTAAAGAGGTCCGTTTCTTTTTTTGATAGGCTTTTTGGAACTACCACTTGTATCCTTACGTAGGCATCCCCGCGCCCTTTTGTCCGCATTTGCGGTATTCCTTTACCTTTTATTCTGAAGTCAGTTCCTGGTTGGGTTCCGGGTGGAATTTTAAGTTTTACTTTTCCTATACCGTTTTTTGTTTCTGGATCAACTACCGGTATATCAATATCACCGCCTAAAACAGCTGTACTTAGGTCAATTTTCTTTTCGATTAAAATGTCTGCACCGCGGCGAGCGAATTCCTTTGGTTGCCCAACCCGAACAACAATGTAAAGGTCTCCCCTGCCTCCTTGGGCTTTTTCACCTTTTCCGCGGTAGCGTATTTTGGTGTTACTTTGAACACCGGGGGGTAATTTCACTTTGAACTTTTCCCCGTTTATGTTGATTTTCCTTTCCATGCCTTTTAATGAGTCTGCAAAGCTGATTTGTAAATTGTATTGCAGATCACGTCCTCTACGCGATCTCCCAAAGCCAGATATTCCGAAAATCTCTTCAAAGAGGTCAAATGGATCTTGGAAGTTGTTGAAATCTCCGCTAGTGCTCCACGTGAAGCTAAACGGACCCTGCCGCTGCCCCCAATTTTGGCGTTGCCTGAACGGGTTGGATCCACCTGCTGCTTGCTCAAAAGCTCTGGAACCGAAGCGGTCGTATGTAGCTCGCTTTTGCGGATCAGAAAGTATTTGGTAGGCTTCGGAAATCTCTTTGAATCTCTGCTCCGCATCTTTACTTTTGTTAGCGTCAGGGTGGTGTTTTTTAGCCAGTCGGCGATATGCCCTTTTAATTTCTTGTTGGGTAGCGTTTTTAGATATACCTAGAATGTCGTAATAATTTTTATTTGCCATAGCAAGTTATTTTAACAGAAGAGGGCGCGGTAATAAACAAACCATGTTAATTTTTATTTACCGAACACACTTTTATAAATAGAAAGCCACTGACTAGTACGGATTCGGTTTGGGTTTTGCAAGAATGCTGTGTTTTTAGTTTAGGACTGGTTTAAAGAAAATAAACTCAAAATGTACTGCTTACTTTTCTAAACTCCTGGCTGCTGTTCTTGGCAATAGTACTTTTTATATTGTAATGGGGGAGAAGGGTTTACTTCTCTTCTTGTCAAGGAAGAAGTTTACTGCTTCCTTTACTTCTGCGGATAAATCTTCTTTTTCTGCGTCTTTGAGTTTGGCCCATTTGTACTGCGCACCTTTTT
The DNA here is from genome assembly GCA_964451675.1 of uncultured Candidatus Saccharibacteria bacterium. GTDB lineage: Bacteria > Patescibacteriota > WWE3 > JAUXAW01 > CAYREW01 > CAYREW01. The sequence continues at coordinate 20,636 of CAYVIL010000001.1, read as the reverse complement.
TACGCATAGCTGGTTTTCCAGAAATTATTACTGCTTCGCTAACCAGTGTAAATGTTAGTTTACCTTTATAAGAGCGGTGATCGATACCGTCTACGGGATATTCTGCTTTTGGTTTCACAAATAGCTTGGGTGCTATAGTTTTTACTAATAGACCAGTTTCCTCGAGGATTTTGCGTTCTACGTTTTTACCAATGTTTTCTCCCTGTTTTGCTCTGCTGCAAGGGAGACACCAAGGGCCTAGTTTTCCTTCGTTGGTTGGATACCGTACTAAGAAGACTTTACCCTTCTTTTTTATAAAACAGCACGCTTTTAACTCTGTTTTTGGGAACTTCATAGCGGTATTCTAGCATAATTCTTGTATCATTCAAGAATTACAGAAACAATCCAATTGATTATTGTCAGAATGATACTGAAAAGTATTATGGATGATATTCTTTCTGCGGTGAGACCGGGGACAATGTGGAATACAGCCGCCAGCAGAGCAAAATTCAGGAATAACCCGAAGATTCCCAGAGTAATAATGTTTATAGGAAGAGTAATTAATTTTAGGATTGGTTTAATAATTGAGTTGACCAGTGCTAAAACTAGGAAGGCAACCAGTGCTGTTTGGATTGATTCAATGCTGATACCTGGTGTTAGTTCAGCAGCTGTGTAAATAGCAACTGTGCTAAGCGCAATTTCTAAAAGTAGTTTAATTAACATTTCTCTACCATTATTTTTTAATAATTTTTCTGTTTTGTAAATAGACGGTTACTAAAGCTGCTATTGCAATAAGTAAAATTGTATTTAATAGTGTTGCTGCTTTTAAGATGCGTAGTAGGAGATACAGTGTACTAGTTGCCGCAGTTATTGCTGCGGGTTGGCGTCCACTTTTAAACATGTGTTCTTTATTTTGCCATCTTCTAGAAGATGAGATTCTGACTAGGTAGATTGCAACAGATAGCGTTGTGTATAAGGCTAGCGTTGTGATTAGAAGGAAGATACTAATGACTGTAATGGAGCTTGGTGGAATTAGAAGCGCTGTTGTTGCGAGAAAGATCCAACAAACTGTACCAATGATTAGATTTAATGTTAAGAAGGGAGCCATTTATTAAACAACACCTGCTATACTAAATATTAACATGGCTTATGAATTACTAATTATAGCAGTTATCATTGGCGGTTTTGCTGCTTTGTTTTATTACTTTAATCGAAAATTTAGTCAGCTGACGAGAGGGGAAGATAGTGAGGCTCAGAAGATGTTGATGGAATGGTTGAAGAATACGCGCCAAAGTATTGACCAAACTAAAGATATTACCGATAAGCGTTTGGATAAAATGAATAGTCGGTTGAGTGAGGCGGCAAAAGTTTTTGCTGGTGTGCAGAAGGAATTGGGTACGATGCGGGAAACCAGCAAGATGATCAAGGATTTACAAGATTTTTTGCAATCCCCAAAGCTTCGTGGTGGTGTTGGTGAAAAAGTTTTGGCCGATACTCTTGCCCAAACTCTGCCAGCAGCCCAGTATGATACTCAGTATCAATTTACAGACGGTAATATTGTGGATGCGATTATTAAAACGGATCAAGGGTTGATTCCAATTGATGCTAAATTTCCTATGGAAAATTTTAAAAAATTAATGCATGCAGATTCGGAAGAAGAAAAAGAAAGCTACCGTAAAAAATTCGTCCGCGATGTAAAAAAACATATTGATGCTATAAGTAAGAAGTATATTATTCCTGGTGAAGGAACAATTAACTTTGCTTTAATGTACATTCCTTCTGAGGCGGTCTACTACGAAGTTGCTGTTCAAAGCGAAGATTTAGATGATTACGCGTATCAACGTAAAGTTACTTTTGTATCTCCTAATACTTTTACCTATTTTTTGAAGATTTTGCTCTTAGGTTTACAAGAAAAGAAAGTGGCAGAAAGTGCGCAAAAGATATTGCAGGTTCTTGGTTCTATCAGCAGAGAAGCGGAGAATTTTGGAGATGAGTTAAGCGTATTGTCTCGCCATATTACTAACGCTAAAAACGCAATGGATAGAACAGCGAGCCAGTACCAAAAACTTTCTGGTCGTATAGAAAGTGTCAGAATGCTACGTGATGCGGGCGAGGGGATTCCTCCCGACTTGGACCAGCTTGAGTTATCTGATAGTGATTCTTAATTCATTAACCTGTTGGTTGATCTGCGATTGAGGAACAAAACCGTGATAACCAGGTTTCTGGATAAGTGCGAACCATTGAGTGCGAGAAGCAAAAAGATTTTATGTATGGGTCTGTTGCTTATCTGTTTTTTGGTGTTTTTTTATTGTGTAATCTTCTAATTTTGTAATTTCTAGTTTTTTTATATTTTTGTGCTTTGGTGCTCTGGTGATTTTCAATTCTGTGTTAGCATAAATAGTATGGGAGATGGCAAAGAGATTAAGCTTAACTCAGAGCAGAAACGAGCTGTAGAGTTTGCGGGGGGCCCGCTACTAATTGTTGCTGGGGCTGGTACTGGCAAAACCCGTGTTATTACTGAAAAGATTAAGTATCTGATCTCTGATCAGGGCTTTTCACCGCGGCAAATTTTAGCACTAACTTTTACAGAAAAGGCAGCAGAAGAAATGCTGGATCGTGTGGATATTGCTATGCCTTTAGGGTATGAGCAGCCTTGGCTTTCAACGTTCCACAGTTTTTGCGATCAGTTGTTACGTGAGGAGGCTTTAGAGATAGGATTAGATCCAGCATACAAAATTTTAACTCCTCCGCAGGCGTGGATTTTTGTTAGAGAAACCTTGTTTAGTTTTGATTTAAATTATTACCGGCCTCTTGGAAACCCGACCAAATTTATAAGTGCTATGCTAACCCTTTTTTCGCGCGCTCAGGACGAGGCTGTTACTCCGGTAGAGTATGTGAGCTGGGCCACGGCAGAAATTCAGAAGGAGAAGTCAGAATCAGATAGGGAGGAAATGGAGAAACAGTTAGAGTTGGCGAATGCGTACCAGACTTATCAGGCTTTGAAGATTAAACATAGTTATTTGGATTTTGGTGATTTGATTTTGTGGGTATTAAAGCTTTTTGAGAAAAGACCGGCTGTGTTGGAAAAGTACAGAAATCAGTTTAAGTACTTTTTAGTTGATGAGTTCCAAGATACCAATTATGCACAGTATTGCTTACTAAAAACTCTTGCCCCTGCTGAAAAGGATCCCAATCTTATGGTAGTGGGAGATGATGATCAATCTATATACAAGTTTAGAGGGGCTGCGGTATCAAATATTTTAAGTTTCAAGACAGATTATCCGGACGCGGAAACAATAACCCTAGTCAAAAATTACCGGACAGGGCAGCGAATATTGGATCATGCCTATCAGCTGATTCAGCACAATAACCCTGATCGGTTGGAACAAAAAGTAAATGTAAATAAAGAGCTGGAGAGTAAGAGAGGGATGAAAGCGGAACCGCAGGTTATTGGCGCGTGTAATGAGACGGAAGAAGCAGAGGAGGTAGTAGGAAAAATTGTCGATTTAGTGCAGGGAACTAGAGAGTTTTCTTGGCGAGATTCCGCTATTTTAGCTCGTGCACGAAATCATTTAGACCCCTTTGTTTCCGCACTTAAGCGGCGGGGTATTCCCTACCAGCTGGTCGGTAATAGAGGTCTTTTTGATCAAGATGAGGTTCGCGATATGCACGCTTTTTTGCGTCTGATGAATAATCCTGAAGATAGTATTAGTCTTTACCGTCTGTTAGTTCTTGCTGTTTTTGATTTACCCAGTAAATTTGTCTTCCGGCTTTCGCAGCTTGCGAAACAAAGTGGCAAATCTCTTTGGCAAGTTGTTAAAGAAAATCAGGACCAGAATAATAATTTAGCAAATTTGATTGGGTTGATTGAGCAAGGTTGGCAAGATGGTGTAAGAAAACCGCCAACCGTTTTGCTGTATAATTTTGCAACTCAATCTGGTTATGTGCAGAACTTACTGGAAGAGGAGTCTATTGAAAACCAATTGAAAATAAGGAATTTGAACCTCTTCTTTGAGAAAATTAAGTTATTTGAATCAGAAGCATCTAGTTTGGGAAAAAAGAGTCCTGGGGTGGTGAAAGATGTTTCGGTTACAGAATTGGTCAACTATCTAGATCTTTTGCTGGAAGCAGGTGAAAGCCCCGCGCAGGCGGAAATTCAAGATGTAGACACTGTTAATTTGATGACTGTGCATGCAGCAAAAGGATTGGAATTTCCTGTTGTATTTTTAGTTGATTTAGTTAAGTTCCGGTTCCCTACCAGGAACCGTAGTGATAAGTTACCTCTGCCCGATGTGTTTGTTAAGGAAGAGTTGCCCGAAGGAAATGAACATATCCAGGAAGAACGTCGTCTTTTCTATGTGGGTTGCACGAGGGCAAAAGATTACTTGTTTTTAACTTGGGCTAGAGATTACGGTGGAAAAGCAGAAAAAAAACCTTCTTTGTTTATAAAAGAGTTGGGTTTGGAGACTGGAAGTAAAGGTAGTGAGCGAAAGGTAGAATCTATAGCTCTTTTTGAAGAAGCTGCACTTGATAAGCAGAGAAAATGGCGTATTGAGAATAGTAGTTGGAATCTTTCTACTCTGTCCCACTCACAGTTAGAAACTTTTGCTACTTGTCCTTTACAGTATAAGTATCGCTATGTTTTGAAGCTTCCGGAGCGTCCGGAGCATACTTTAAGTTTTGGTCAGACAATCCACAGAACTTTGCGGGATTTTCACCGAACAGAGCTTTTTTCGGAAAAGAGAGATTTAGATTATCTACTTGATCTTTACAATAAGCATTGGATCCCTTTTGGGTATACTAGCCCAGAACACATGCAGACCCGTTATGCCGAGGGGAAAGACTTGCTACGTAATTACTATGATAATCATAAAAATTTATTAAGAGAACCGCTTTATTTGGAGAAGAAGTTTACATTAAAGATTGAAGGTGTCTCCTTGTTAGGGTCGATTGATCGGGTTGATCGTACTGATCAGGGAATAGAAATTATTGATTATAAAACAGGTAAAGCCAAAAGTCAGAAAAAGGTTGATAAAGATAGCCAGCTAACAATATATGCGCTGGCAGCCCGGGAAGCGTTAGGCTTAGAGGCAGATTTGCTTAGTTTATACTTTGTGGAACACAATAAAAAGGTTGTTACCACCAGAAAACCAGAGCAGTTATCGGAAAAGAGGGAAGAAATTGCGGAAGAAATCCAGAAGATTAATGCAGGGAATTTTCCTCCGCATGCATCTTATGCTTGTCGTTGGTGTTCTTATAATGAAATCTGTCCCGCATATAAAGGTGAGAGTTACTAATTAGGGAAGTAGACAGATGGCTTGGGTTGTTTTAGTTGCTTATTGTTGGATTAGAGGGCTGAAGGGGGAGCTGTTAGACTCACCGGAAGGGGACCCCGATGGTGTCCCTGTTGCAGGTTCTCTTTCTGGTATGTATGGCGGGCTGTCAGGTAGATGTTGTTGTTGATTTCCCCCATTGCCTTGTGGAGTTGATTTGCTAGGTCCAATACTGTTTGATTTTTGCTTCGCAATAACAAAATTATAGAAAAGAGCACCACCAATAATAAGAATACCTGCGACTCCAGCAATAATTATTGGTCGCCATTCAATGCCCTTCTCCTTGCTGCTTTTTTCTGCAAAGTTGATTTTCTCCTTTTCCGCTTTAACTATTTTTTCTTCCGCGGTAGGGGATTGTGCTCGTTGTGCATTTTTTTTTGCTGCTTTCTCTAGCTTTTTCTTTATCTCTCTAACCTCCTTATTTTCTTCTTTTGCTTCCACTGGTGATTTTTCTGTTTTCTGGGTTTTTTGCTTTCCCGTGTCGGTTTTGGATTTTTCTTTGTTTCTAATCCGTTCTAAGGGATCCTTTTTGTCGTCTTTGTGATCTGGCATAGAGCTTTGTGACGCTTGCTCCTCTCCCCTATCTATTTTTTCTGCCTTTTCGTTTGTATTCTGGCTGGTTGATCTACTCGAGGTTGCTGGCTTGTTCTCAAGTTGGCCCAAAGAGTTTTCTATTTCTTCTTGAAGGTTATTTGTTTCTTCTTCCATCTATTTTATTTTGCTGTAAATTTTGGTCTACGTCAAGTTAGTCAGACAATTGGTTGGTATTTTTTAACAGATGTGTTTGTATTGCAAAATTTGTAGTGTTTAGAGAGGTGTAAGTTTACAGTCTAGTCTAGAAAGGGAGGCGCCATTTTATCAGTGGTGCAGGCCATTCGGTTTTTTTACCACCGAATTTGTTTTTGAATTCTGTAAAGCCCTCCCAGCTTTTAGTGTGTGGGAACCTAGAATCAGCTATTCCTCCGAAGTCAAATGTGGCGAAGTTATTTTTTTTCCCCCAGAGCATTGCTTTCCATACTAACAAGTAGGCTGCGCTGGTTTGTCTTCCCAGTTTGGATGTAGCTGCATGATGGTAGTGAAGTGTTTCTTCTGCGGATAAAGCTAGGACAGCGCCTAAGAAATTGCTATTTTTGTACGCAATGAATAGATTAGCATCGTTTCCGAAGGCTGCTGCTTTCTCTTTAAGTGTTTGGAATTTTATAGCTTTAAAATTTCCCCTTTTTGCTGTATTCCCAAGTGTCTGGGATAATAATTTTAAGTTTTTGTCTGTAATCTCTTCTTTTCGGATGTCAACCCCTTTCTTTTTAGCATTACGTATCCCGCGGCGGCCTGAATAGTGCATTTGGGACAAAATTTCATCCTCGTTCTGTGTTAGATCAATCAAGGTAGTTTTAGGTGGTAATAATGGTTCAGTACTTATGCTGTAACCTCTTGTGTATAACTCTTTTTCTTGCCCAAAGTTTTTGTAGGGCTCTACTATAATTCGGACAGCCTTATTTTCTTTTGCGATTTTCTCTATAGTGTTTATCGGAAGCGGATTTTTTTGCCTTTGCACTTTTATTACGGATCCAAAAAAGGGGAGTTTCCTCACAAATATTAAAACATTTCCGCTTTCCGACTTTTCCTTTTTAATATTCCACCCTTGCTTTTGCAGGAAATTTGCCCAGGCAGTGCTTTGGCGGAGAGGGGTGTGCTTCAACATTGCTTTATTCTTCCGATTTACTTGCTAGTTTGGATTGCAACCGTAGCCAGACCCAACGGGCTCTATTTGCTGCTACTATAGCTGGATAAAGGGCTGGTTGAAGCACGAAATCGTAAGTTTTAGGCAGACTTACTATCTCGCCTCCAAAGCCCAACTTAAATCTTGTAAAGCCCCACCAGTCGTTTTTCTTGTCTGATGTTGCTCCCCACATATCAAAGATTTCGCACTTGTGTCTTTTTCCTAATTTTATTGCTTCCCACATAATTAGGTTGTTAGGCATAAAGCTACGGTACTGGTAGTCAGAAGCTCCATAAGGATAGTAAAGTACTCTTTTGTATCTAAATAATATAATTGATGCAATAATAGAGTCGGTTGGTAATTTTGCAATTAGTAGATGGAGCATTCCTTGCGGTTTCAATACATCCCAAAGTGTGCGGTAGTAGTCATCCGGGTGAACATAGAACCCCTGGCGTTTGGCTGTTTTTTTTTGTAGATCAATAAAGGTTTCAAGCGAATCTCTATCGTCTTTTTCTTCGATTATTACTCCCTGTTTCCAAGCTTGGCGTATGTTATAACGGGTTTTTTCTTTTGTATTGTTCATTAATTCGTCTTCGCTGCCTGTTAAATCCATCAGTATAGTTTCATCTGCAAAAACAGGGTCGGATCTTCTGCATCTGTTTGCGTGTTTTCCAGCGGATTTGAAAATTTCTCTGGCTTTAAGGCACTGAGGTACATCTAGTTTTATATATAAACAATTATTGGTCTTCCCCTTTTTAAAAAGCGCTTCCCAATCTATTTCCTTGATGTTAGGTCTAGGTGAATATCCTATTCTGTATGGTGATAATGGGACGTTATGAAGGGTAAATTGAGCTTTTCCTGCTCTTAATGCTCTGTTTCCCATTCTTGTTTTAAACTCGCCCCAGGCTTCAGATTGGCAGATGTGCGGGCTGGTTAAGTAATTAGTTAGCAAATTATTGTTGTTAGACATGATCTAGAATTGGTTTCAAATTTTAAGCCCACAGTTTGAAAATTAGACTAGTTATGCTCCGGCGTTTAGGCTTTATTCAAAGCTACGGCTTTTTAAATTCGCGATTTTATGGTTTGGTTAATAGGTAAACATTTGTGTACCTAGCTGACCAGGACCCGTTGGCAACATTTTCAAATCCAAGATCAATTCTGTGCCCTTTTATACCACCTCCGATATCTTCCGCACGGCAGAAACCATAGCCTGGAATGTATATGTTAGTGCCTAAAGGTATCAGATTCGGATCCACAGCGCAGACACCTTTGGTAACTTTGGTTCCGCTGTAGGTCAGCCCGCGACAACCTACGCAATTACCATCGTAAGATGTAGCCCAAACATTTTCTAGTTTAGCCCAGTAGCTGACACGCCCTTGTTCCGGGGTGTTGTACAGGTGCCATACATCTTTGGTACCACGGCGGATTGTTTCGTTTGTTGGCGGTATTTTTTCTGTTTTTGTCAATTTTCTCTCAACTTCTTTACCATCCCAATAAGTTATTTGGAAATGCTTGATTACTTGTCCATTTGTTCCTTCGCGCTCAATTATTTCTTTGCCGTATTCTAATTCATTATCTTCAATAATTTCTTGTTCGAAAGGAATGGTGGTAACTGTTTGAGTATCTTTTGTTCCAAAGCGTGTGTTGGTTTCCAGAATAGGTTTAGCAGTAACATAATCTACCTGTTTAAGTGTAGCTTTTGGTTCGGATATGCTTGTTTCCGCTGCTACTGGCAAAACGTTTCCTATAGATGTAACTGCTAAAAGGCTGAGAGCAACGACTCTTTCCATACTGCTATTAAGTATACCACCTAAGAAGACTGTTCGGTATTTCTTCTATAAATCGAGATGTTGGATTGTACTGGTGGGATCCAAAGTAGAACCGCTTTTGCGCTTTTGTTAAGTGAAGTTCTTTTTTTGCTCGGGTCATGCCAACATAACACAGACGGCGCTCTTCCTCTATGCCCCCGGCTTCTTTAAGAGATTTAGCATGAGGTAACAACCCCTCCTCCAACCCAACTATGAATACTACTGGAAATTCCAAACCCTTAGCCGAGTGCAGGGTCATTAAAGTTACAGCGTTAGGAGCTTCCTTTTTGGAGTAGTCGTTAGAGTAGTCTACTAAAGCTACATTTTCTAGAAAATCAATTAGAGAATCGAAGCGGGCAGCAACAGTTCTTAGTTCTTTTACGTTTTCTAATCGGTAATATTCTTCCTCGCCTTTATTTTCCCAGTAATCCAGATAGCTAGTTTTTTCTAATATCCAGTCCAAGATTTTTAATGGGTTGCTATTTACTATGTCTGGTTTTCGATTTAGATCTTTCTTGTACTTTTTCATTTTTGTTTTTCCCCATTTTTCTATTCGCTCCCAACTGGCAAAATCATTGGGGCTGAGAATAACTCTAAGCAAAGCCAATACATCTTTAATCTCCCTTCTTTCGTAGAAACGGGTGCCCCCAACCAGACGGTAAGGCAGGCCTGATTGGACAAAGCACTCTTCCAAAGCACGCGATTGAGCATTGGTGCGATAAAGTATGGCAAAATCACTTAGGGACTGTTGGGATTTTTCTCTTGCTTTTTTGATAATTTCTTTTAGTATGTAGTCGGCCTCGTCAGTTTCGCTGTATGCCTCGTAATATTTTATCTGTGTTCCTTCTGAGTTGTTTGTCCATAAATTTAAGTCAATATTGTGTCTGTTGTTAGAAATAACGTTTTGTGCAGCTTTAACAATGGATTGTGTCGATCGGTAGTTCTGTTCTAGGCGAAAAGTTTTTGCGTTTGGATAGTCTTGTGTAAAGTTTAGTATGTTTTTGAAGTTTGCTCCTCTAAACCCGTAAATTGATTGTCCGGGATCGCCAACTACAGTAATATTGTTGTTTTTAGCAGCCAGAAGTTTCAGCATCATATATTGGGCGCTGTTTGTATCCTGGTATTCATCTACTAAAATGTAATTGAATTTCTCCTGGTATTGTTGCAATGTGCTTGGGGATTCTTCTAAAAGACGCACAGGCATAAAGAGTAGATCGCCAAAATCTAAAGCGTTTGATTGCTGAAGCAATGATTCGTAACCTCTATATATTTGAGCGGTTAGTTCTTGATAGTATCCGTAAGCCTTTTTGCTATATTCGGTAGCGTTTATAAGCTCCCTTTTTGCTTCAGAAATAGTGTACATTACGGAACGAGCTTTTATTTTTTCGCTGTCTAAGCCTTCATTTTTAATTACTTTTTTAATGGTTGTTTTACTATCGTTGGTATCGTAGATGACAAAGTCGGATCTTATACCTATTTCCTTACCGTGTTGGCGTAAAATCCGTGCGCCAATGGAGTGGAAAGTTCCTGCCCAAGAAATGTGTCTGATTTGGGGATTTGTTTCAGCAAGAAGTTTTTTTATTCTTTTTTTCATTTCTTCTGCGGCTTTGTTTGTAAATGTAACTAGCAGGATATTTTGCGGGTTTACGTTTTTTTCGCAGACGAGGTACGCAGCTTTATGAGTTAGCGCGCGGGTTTTGCCAGATCCTGGTCCTGCAACTATTAGGGAGGCGCCGTTGGTGTGTTGCACAGCCCCCTCCTGCTGAGGGTTTAGTTTACCTAAAATAGAAGATTTTTTGTTGGGCATCGGGATTTATACTAGCATTTTAACAACCAAAATCAATCCTTGACTTTCTGGCAAATATGGTTATATACTGCTAAGTAAGATTATGGATCTTACTCAGCGCCAAACAGCTCTATTGAAAGCAATTATTGAGGAATATGGGGAAAGCCCGGAGCCGGTTAGTTCCAAAAAGATTGTTGATCAGTATTTGTCTGACGTTTCCTCCGCTACTATTCGTAATGAGATGGTGGAGCTTTCCAGGAAAGGGCTTTTGGAAAAACCCCACGCTTCTGCTGGAAGAGAGCCAACCCCTATGGCTTACCGTCACTATATAAACTCTTTAATGGAGGAAAAAGAATTACCTGTTTTAGAAGAGGTTGCTATAAAGCAACGTTTGTGGCAAGATCGCTTTGAGTTGGAGAGGTTGCTACGTAATGCATCATTAGCTTTAGCCGAGGGTAGTAATGTTTTAGGTGTGGTTGTTACTAAAGACGGGATTTTAACGTCCGCGGGTGCAGCTAACATTCTTGATCATCCTGAGTTTTTTGATATTGACGTTACTAGAGCTGTTCTGTCACTCTTGGACCGTCCTGAAGTGTTCCAAGAAATTTTTAGTAAGGCGATTGGCGATAAAGAGGTTCACGTGCTGATAGGTGACGAAATTGGTTTTCCTGGTTTAGCAACCTGTTCGATTGTTTCTTCTCCTTTTGAGGTTGGTAAGAGAGAGGGGCGCATTTCTGTAGTAGGGCCGAGTAGGCTGCCGTACCGTAAAGTTATTCCTTTAGCACGTTACGTAGGAAACTTACTGAACGAAATAGGACGCGCTTGGTAACATATAGATTAGCACTGAGCTTGACTTGCTAGGGCTAATCATTTTTTATGACTGAACAAGAGTTAAATGACCAGATCAATAAGTTGGAAGACCGTGTGCAGGAATTGGAGAACAGTTGGAAACGGGCAGTTGCTGACTACCGTAATCTTGAAAGAAGGGTTAAAAAGGAACGCGCTGATTTTGCTAAGTATGCGAATGAGGTTATTTTGTTGAAAGTTCTTCCGCTTCTCGATGATTTAGAAAGAGCGGTTGCATCCGGAGTTGATGGTGGTGTTACGAATATTGTAAAGAAGTTCCGCAAAGTGCTACAGTCAGAAGGTGTTACAGAGATTGACGCTTTGGGGAAGGACTTTAACCCTATTAAGATGGAGGGAGTTGAGGAGGAACAAGAGCCTGGCGGTGATGAAAAAGTGACGGAAGTAGTTGAAAAAGGCTATATGTTGGGAGACAAGGTTCTACGGCCAGCAAAAGTTAAAGTAAAATAGTAACTTGTTTATTGTAAAGAGTACTAATGAGCAGTATTTAGAGGTTGTTGTCTGGTGTGCTTTACTTTTGGTGTTTGTGTATTGAATAATGGGTGTGTTAATCAAACAGGAGGATTGGTAATTTAAACTTATGTCTAAAATAATTGGTATTGATTTGGGAACGACAAATAGCTGCGTGGCTGTGATGGAAGGGGGGCAGCCGAAGGTAATACATTCTGCCGAAGGTGAAAATCTTATTCCTTCGGTGGTTGATCCTGTTAAAAATATTGTGGGGCGTCCTGCAAAGCGTTCACAAGTAGTAAATCCGCAAAGTACCATTTTCTCTATAAAACGCTTGATGGGTAAAAGGTTTAATGATCAATCCGTCCAATACGATATTAGATGGTTGCCCTATGAAATTGTGGAAGGAAAAAATGGTATGGCTATGGTTAAGGTTGAGGGCAAAACCTTTACACCCCAAGAAATTTCAGCAATGATTCTTCAGAAGTGTAAGCAGGATGCAGAAGACTTTTTAGGTCACGAAGTTGAACAAGCTGTAATAACTGTCCCTGCTTACTTCGACGATTCGCAGCGTCAGGCAACTAAGCAAGCTGGTGAAATAGCTGGTTTGGAAGTTTTGCGGATTATTAATGAACCGACAGCTGCATCTTTGGCTTACGGTTTGGATAAAAAAGAGAATGAGCAAATTGCTGTTTACGACCTTGGCGGCGGTACTTTTGATATTTCAATATTGGAAATTGGTGATGGTGTTTATGAGGTCCGCGCGACAAATGGTGATACACATTTAGGCGGCGATGATTTTGACCAAAGAATAATTGATTGGCTACTTGAAGAATTTAAAAAGGATCAGGGTATGGACTTAAGTGAGGATAAGCAGGCAATGCAGAGGCTACGGGACGCTTCTGAAAAAGCAAAAATTGAGCTCTCCTCAAAAATGGAAACAGAAATAAATATTCCTTACATTACTGCAGATGAGACAGGTCCAAAACATTTAGTTACTACTTTAACCCGTTCAAAATTGGAACAGCTGACAGAGGAGTTGATTCAGCAGTCAATTGAACCGTGCAAAAAAGCGCTTGAAGATGCTGACCTTTCAGTAAATGATATTGATGAGGTTATTTTGGTTGGCGGACAGACGCGGATGCCGAAGATTATGGAAACTGTACAAGAATTTTTTGGTAAAGAACCTCACAAAGGGGTGAATCCAGATGAGGTTGTTGCTGTTGGTGCTGCTATCCAGGCTGGGGTACTCGGTGGTGATGTTAAAGATGTACTGCTCTTGGATGTTACGCCATTGACACTTGGTATTGAGACGCTTGGCGGTGTTCGAACACCTCTTATTGAGCGGAACACAACAATTCCTACTTCTGCATCACAGATTTTCTCAACTGCAGCGGACAATCAGACATCTGTTGAAATTAATGTTTTGCAGGGTGAGCGGGAAATGGCGGCAGACAACAAGTCCCTAGGTCGTTTTATATTGGAAGGTATTCCTCCCGCTCCTCGCGGTGTGCCGCAGATTGAAGTAAGTTTTGATATTGATGCTAACGGGATTTTAAATGTTTCTGCAAAAGACAAGGCAACAGGCAAAGAGCAAAAGATTACAATTAAAGGTTCGACAGGTATTTCGGAGGAAGAAGCGGAGAGAATGGCAAAGGAAGCGGGAAAGCATGCGGAAGAAGATAAGAAAAAGAAAGAACGTGTTGAAGCACGCAACCAGGCAGAGACTCTAGCTTACACAGCAGAAAAAGCATTAAAAGATGCGGGAGATAAAATTGGCGATAATGTAAAAAAACCGATTGAAGAGAAAATTAAAGCAGTCCGCGAAGAGCTGGAAAAAGGCGATAATCTTGATATTGGTATCTTGAAGTCCAAGACTGAGGAGTTGTCAGAAGAAATTCAGAAGGTTGGTGCAGAACTTTACAAGTCAGCAGACCCCGAAGCTGCGGGTCCCCAAACGCCACCAGCAGGTGAAGGTGAAGATACAGGCAATAATGGTGACCAAGAACCTCCCCAAGATGCAGAAGAAGGCGAGATTGTCGATTAACCCCCGACCCTATAAGATTGCTAGATAGTTGTGCTGCTGTTATAATCTTTTAACCCGGATAAGCAGGTCTTACAGATAAGCAAAGGAGGAGATTGATGGTTGAAGGCGCACTTACTATAAATAACTTGTCGCAGAAAGTTCTCGACCAGATTTGGTTGGTTTGGTACAGAAACGGTTACCAGTGGGACAGGGATTATCCCTGCTGTGCACCAACTCCAGGCATGGTACGGACGTATATGCGCGGTAATTCCCTTGAATGGCGGGTAGGTTTAAGTGATTATCGGCCAGCAGCAATTCGCATTGAAAAAGGGTTTGATGCAACCCTGACGTTTATTGCAATTGCTCGGATTCCTGATTCTTTTAATCCCGAAGAAGCGCGGCGGATTAGGAATTTGACAGTACAGATTATGGACAAATGGCGCGAAGCTGGAATACCGACTTTGCCGGAAGAAGCAGTGGAGGTGGCGAATGTGGAGAGGTAAAGTAATCTATCTGCCGGTTACTGTTCATAAAAGTTCTGAGCCTGACGCGCGCGAGGGCGAACTCACAAATCTAAATATAGCTGTAACTCGAGTTGCTGATCTTTCTGAACTAAGAAAGATGCTTTTGCAAGAAGAGTTTGATTTAGCTCTTATTTACGGTAACCCGAGAAGTTTGCATACTGCACAAAACAGAATAGGTAAAGGATCGATAACTTGGGCTGAGGTATTTGAACTTACCAGGGAAATTACTGTGGTAGTAGGTTTGGAATTTAAGGATGAGGAAACAATTAGGCAGTATCATTGTCCAGACCTTACAATTTGCCGCGAATGGTTATCTGCTTTAGCTATTGCAAGGAGAGTGGCACTTAGCCTTCAGGAGGTTGTGTTATGCTGATAAAAGGTCCGGAGGATGTTGTCCAGGTTTTGGCAGGTATGGGTAGTTTGCAGGATTCTATATTAGCTGTTGATAGTGATGGGGATGTCTCAGTAACTTGCAGAACAAGCCGTGCTTCTTTGGATGAGCTGGCAGAAAAATATGTGTGGATGGAGAAACTTTCTTCGCCTCGCACACCTTTGCAGAGTTTACTTTTGGGTATTGGTAATTCCAGAGACAGGGACCTTGAAAAGATACGCGCTTCTGTAAAAGGTCAGCATGCAGTTTTCTTTTCTGCAGCAGAAACAGCGATCAAATGTAGATTACCCAACGGGCTTCACCCTGTGGCGTGGGCAATCTACCAGCGTCTGCTCCAAAAGGAGGAGTCTACTTAGCGTAAGTTAGCACCGCCCTTGAGTCTAATATTGCACTCAAGGGCGAACTTATTGTTTTTATGTTTTTCAGTTGCTCAGCTCTTTGCTTTCCTTGGCTGGGTGTTTCTCACCTCCCATGTCCCACCTCCCATGTTATAATTACCCCTGCTGTGGATAATAAAAAGAGATTTTTGTATGTGGATCTAGCTACTAAATTAGCAGAACCGAAGCTGCACGCTGATTTAGAACCTTACGTGGGTGGTTTAGGTTTTGCATTAAAAATATCTGCTGATTTAAAAGATCGTAATAATAGGTCGAATACATTAATAATAGCAACAGGACCTTTATCTGGTTTTTTTCCTGGTTGTGATCGAGCAGTGGCCTATTTTAGAGGGAATAAAAGGTATATAGATGGGTCATTTCCAGTAGAGTTGAAAAGAGCAGGTTACTACGGTTTGTCGGTTTACAATACGTTGGACAAGCCTTACTACTTAGTTATAGATGGGCAAGGAACACGATTTGCCGACGCTAGTTTGTTAAGTACACTGTCACACAGTGAAAAGCTAAAATGGTTAAGGGAGCATGAGGTTAAGTCTGGTTCTGTGCTTATTATGACGGATGAGTTTGCAGCTATTAGCAATCTTATAGCTATAGTTGTTAACTCGGTTAAGAATTTAGCTGTTCCTAATTCTGATTTGTTGCAAAAAACACTGCAGGGTCTGTGGGGTGAAGATCAAATACTTTCTGTTTCTTCAGAACAAACAAGGTGGAGTGACAGCTGGAAATCAAGCGACTTTACCAAGCGCCAGATTCTTTTGGATGCTTTGGTAGCTAATGAGCAAACCGCCGATATCTATGGACAGATACCAGTTGCTTTTGCCTGTTTGGAAGCTGTGGGAGAAACACGGACTCACGAAGAGATAGAGAAGTTATCTAATTTATATAAGGAGTTAGTTTAAATGGCTAGAAAATATAGGAATATTAGATCTAAAAGTTCCAGTAGAAAAAAGAAGTCTATAGTAAAAAAGGTAGTTTTTTGGTCTGTTTTTATTGCTGTTTTTTTGCTACTTGGTAAATTATTTTTAAGCCTTTCTTTTGTAAGTCTTATTAAGCCTGTTTCTGTGTTTTCAAGGATTGTTTCCTCTTCTGGTTTAGAAAGTACCGAAGGGCGGACTAATATATTACTTTTGGGATTAGACCGCCGTTTAGACTCTGAGGTTGGAGGTACTTTAACAGACACCATAATTTTAGTCTCCTTATCACCGAAGGAGCAGGAGGCACTACTAGTTTCTTTGCCTCGCGATCTTTGGGTGAGGATAGAAAAAGATTATTATTCGAAAATAAATTCAGCATATTCTTACGGAGGTGTAGAAACTGTTAAGAACACTGTAAGTGGGGTTTCGGGGCTCCCTGTTCATTACTACGCGATGGTTGATTTTGAAGGTTTTAGAAAAGGTATAGATATTTTAGGGGGTATAGAGGTAAATGTTGAACAGGCTTTTGATGATTACTATTTTCCAATTCCTGGGAAGGAAAATGCCCTTTGTGGTATAGATGAGGCAGAGGCTGCTGCGGCAGAGGATATTGAAGATCCTGACGAGAGGGAAAGAGAGCAATATAAGTATTGGTGTCGATATGAGCATGTACATTTTGACGCAGGTAAACAGCTTATGGATGGGGTTACTGCTTTAAAATACGCCAGATCGCGTCACGCTCTTGGGGCGGAAGGAACAGATTTTGCTAGGGCAAGACGGCAGCAAAAAGTAATATTAGCAGTAAAGGATAAATTGTTAGATTTGAATATTACAGATTTCTCAACGATAAAGGAGCTCTGGAGGGCTGGACAGGACGCGGTAGATACGGATTTGGATCTGTTTGAGTTGGAGCAACTGTATCATATTTATGACAAGTTCGGTGCTGCCTGGGAAGTAAAAACTCTGGTGATTGACGGGACTGATGGAGAAGGAGGCTTTCTTTATGCTCCTAGTAACAGAGCACCGTATGGCGGGCAATATGTGCTAGTGCCGCGCGCGGGTGACTTTTCTGAGATCCAGGCCTATGTGCAGAAACTCCTTTTCGGTGATTAATTAATCCCCTTTTAAATACTAAATCCTAATATCGAAACCCCTGCCGGCAGGGATTTAAAGCTTAGGATTTCTTCTTGCTACATCACGGTACCTTATTGTCTCTCTAGTACTGCTGTGTTAAATTAACACTACATGTCACGTATTGCAATTAATGGTTTCGGTCGTATTGGCCGAGCCACACTCCGCTCAATTTTTAATCGTAACCTTCAAGAAGACATTTCAGTAGTTGCTATTAATGATCTTACTAATGTAGATATGCTCGCTCACCTTTTGGGGAAAGATACGGTCTACGGCGAATTTTCTTTTGATGTTGAGGTTAGTGGGGATAGAATGTTGGTAGGTGGCCAAGAAATAAAAGTTTTTAGCGAAAAAGATCCGGCAGCGCTGCCTTGGAAAGATTTGGATGTGGAAACAGTGATCGAGTCTACCGGATTGTT
Organism: uncultured Candidatus Saccharibacteria bacterium; assembly: GCA_964451675.1. Lineage (GTDB taxonomy): Bacteria > Patescibacteriota > WWE3 > JAUXAW01 > CAYREW01 > CAYREW01. Next base: position 2,896 of record CAYVIL010000001.1, on the reverse strand, counting down.
TACAGACCGTGATGATGCAAAAAAACACTTAGGCGCAGGTGCTGAAAAAGTTATTATTTCAGCTAATTCTAAAAGTGCTGATTATACTGTTGTGCTCGGGGTCAATGATCAGTCTTTAAATTTTTCTAAACACCGCATTATTTCTAATGCTTCCTGCACCACAAACTGTGCCGCACCGGTGGTAAAAGTTCTTAATGATACATTTGGGATAAATTCAGCTCATTTAATAACAGTACATGCAGTAACCTCGACTCAAAATCTTGTTGATGGTCCAAGCAAAAATCTACGGAGAACCCGTGCAGCGTTTAGTGCAGCTATTCCTCAGCCTACAGGTGCTGCTGTAGCAGTAACAAAAGTAATACCGCAGTTAGAGGGGAAGCTTAGCGGTATGGCCTACCGCGTTCCTGTTCTTTGTGGTTCTGTGGTTGAGCTTGTTGCTTATGTTAAAGGTGATACAGATGTAACAGAAGTTAACAATGCTTTAAGGAGTGCAGCAGATAGCTCGATGCGAAATATACTTGCGGTTGATGATTCTGATAGTTTGGTTTCCTTGGACATAATCGGTAATTCAGCATCAGCTATTGTAGATTTAGCCCTTACTGAAGTTTTGGAAGGAAATCTTATTAAAGTTGTGGCTTGGTACGATAATGAATATGGCTACGCCTCTCGATTAGCTGATTTGGTAAATCTTATTGCATGAACAGGAAAATTCTTGGCACGAAAATAACACTGGTTGTACTCAGCTTTCTTGCCTCATCTGGTTTTTGGTGGGCTACTTCGCTGCTTATTGAGAATTTTCCTTTGAATGTTACTAACTTTGTAATTTTAGGGATTGCTTCTTTTATAGCTTTTGTTTTAACAATGAACTTCTCTTCTCTAAGTGGTTATTTATTCAGTAATAAATATCTTCAGATTCTTTTAGCTGTTGTAGTAGTTGCTCCTATGGTTTTGTTGATCAATCAGATGGTTATATATATTCCTGCTTTAATTATTTCGATATTACTAGTTTACTATTTCGTCCAAAAAATTCATGCTAAGGCGCACCTTTTTACTGAATTGAATATTGGCGAGATTTTTGAAGATTATTTGGAAAATTTGTTTATGCTTCTCGTTATTCTTCTTAGTATTGGTCTAGGACTTTATAGTATTCAATTTACGCCAGAACGGATTACCTTGCCGCGCTCTGTTACTAATCAAGTTGTTGAAAATGTTTTCGTCGGTTTGGGAATGGGAGGGAGAACATTGCTTTTAGACGAGGAGGCTTTTAAAACAGAGGCGCGTTCAATACTAGAAAGTAGTGAGGACTTAACGGAGGAGCAGAAGAAGTCTTTATTAAGGCCGGATTCGGAGATAATGGATGAACTTATCCGTGAAAGGAGTATTCCCGGACTTACCGCCGATGGTGTTCGTCTTGTTATTGAGCAGCAGGTAAACAATTTAGTACAGCCGTTTCTAAAATACATCCCCTTATTTTTGGGGATAGCTCTTTTTATTGTCTTAAGAATATTTTCCGCTCCTATAATGGTGTTAGCTACCTTAGGGACAGAACTTTCAATTAAAGCACTTCTTAAATTTGGTGTTCTCCGTATAAGGAAAGAGCAGGTTGAAGCGGAAATCTTAAGTTTTTAGCCGAACATTAACCATTTTTTAGCAGTAAGCTAATCAGAAACAGTAGAGCCCACATAGCACAAGGATTGAATCCATCTAGGAGTTCTAATATTATTGAGCGTGCGGGTAAAGATACGTCTGCTGTTCTTATCTCCCCAAAAAAATGAACTATAACTTTGTTTTAATTTGTTTGTTGGGCCAACGTTGGGGTTGGATAAATTAGATTTATGAGGATTATAGATAATAGGATTAAGGTTAGGCTTTTATTGTTACTGAACATTATAGTGATAAGTTAGTAAAGTTAGTTAATGTTTTTAAGATAAAAGATTGGTGAGGAAACCTGCTGTATTTAAGGTACAAAAATATGATTTTAAGTGCGGTGTTTCCCCAAGGCTATATGAACCCATGTTCTGCCAGAATTTCTTCCAAATCTTCTTTACTGTATTCCCCGCTAAAACTCGTAATCTCTTCACCGTCGTTGTCTAAAAAAATAAAGACGGGAAGCCTTTCCGCTTCGACATCGTACATATCAATCTCGTCTTGATCATTATCGTAATCGTAATATTCCGTTTCCAGTTCTGGATATTCGTTTTCGATTTCTGCCCAGCGAGGACGCATTACTAAGCAATCCGGACACCAGACAGCACCAATTTTGATAACTTTCATAGTTGAGACAATATAACATATACCAAACGGGGATGAAAAATCAAGGGCCTAACCTTTTTTAGGTCAGGCCTGTCAGTTGTTTCTGTTCTTGTGTTTACGGTAAAGGATGTAAGTAATAACTATCACTGTTATTAGTGTTGTTGCTATTGCAATAACAGCGGCAACAGCGAGCCAAAAAATTGGGTTGCAGGCAGCCTCCATTAGTAGCATGATTCCTGCAACAAGAGCGAAAAGCACCACAGCTCCGATAAAAAGAATCACAGCTATCCATACAGCCAGTATGAATAGATTAAGCAGTAGTTCAAACATACGCTCCCTCCTCTTTGGTTCTGTTTTGCTAAGTGTATTATAGCATAATTTTATGTAGGCAAGCTTCTGGTTTTGCTTTTTGCGTTTTTTGGCATAATTATATTGACTATTGCCTTATAGTGTGGTAATATGGAAGGCTAAAATAAGCTGCGGTTAAATCAATCGCTGTTTATTTAGCAGCAATGAAAACTCAGTTGCCACTAAGTGGCAACTCTGTGTACTTTAACAAGTTAAACATTATTGCCACATAGGTGGTGAGGAGGAAAGCAGAAATGGCAGGGATTGATCAGAGTTGGGTGACGGAAACCTGGTT